>JBAVUB010000140.1:0-25839 GCA_049696575.1 Acidobacteriaceae bacterium
CGTTGCTCCCCACCGCTCCCAGCAGCACCGCATCGCTGTCGAGCGCCGCCTTCAGCGTCCCATCCGGCAGCGGCGAACCCTGCGCCTTGATGGCCACTCCGCCAATCAACTCCTCACGAAACTGAAAGTCGTACCCGCCCATCTCCGCGACGGCCTTCAGCACGCGCACCGCTTCAGCCGTCACTTCCGGCCCGATGCCATCACCGGCCACAATCAGAATCTTCAGTTTCTTCGTCATGAACTCTCAGGGGCTCCGCTGTTTCCCGCGCCCACCCGGCGCGTCGTCCACCCGGCGATTCCGCTAACTCGCTGACCCGCTAACTCGCCGTCTTCGTCAGCTGTTCCACCGGCTCCGTCGAAATCAGATCCTCGTGCCGCTGATGGTGCGCCACCAGATTGATCAGGTCCTGGTCGTAGATGGCCTTCTTTCGATCCGCCAGCTCTGTAAACGCGCGATACGCGATGTCCAGATCCGTCGCCGACAGCCGATACCCCAGCTCGTGCAGCCGCGACCGCAGCGCGGTCCGCCCGGAATGCTTGCCCAGCACCATCCGATTCGCCGGCACGCCCACCGAAACCGGCGTCATAATCTCGTACGTCAGCGGATTCGACAGCACTCCATGCTGATGAATCCCCGCCTCGTGTGCAAACGCATTCGCGCCCACCACCGCCTTGTTCGGCGCTGCGCCAAAACTGATCGTCCCCGCCAGTTGCTGGCTCAGCGGATACAGCTTCTCCAGGTTGAGTCCATGCTCGTACGGGAAAACATCGGCGCGCACCTTCAGCGCCGCTGCAATCTCTTCCAGCGCCGCATTCCCTGCTCGCTCCCCAATCCCGTTGATTGTGCACTCCACCTGCCTCGCCCCCGCGCGAATCGCCGCCAGCGTATTCGCCACCGCCAGCCCCAGATCGTCGTGGCAATGCGTTGACAAAATCACCCGCTCCGCGCCCGGCACCCTCTCCAGAATCATGCGAAACATCCCCGCATAATCCTCCGGTGTGGCATAGCCCACCGTATCCGGCAGGTTGATCGTTGTAGCCCCCGCGCTGATCGCCGCACCCACAAACTGGCACAGGAATTCGGGGTCCGTTCGCGTCGAATCCTCCGGTGAGAACTCCACGTCGTCCGCATAGGTCCGCGCCAGCGCCACCATCTTCGCAGCCTGTTCCAGCGCTTCGTCCCGCGTGATCTTCAGCTTATACTCGAGATGAATATCCGAGCTCGCCAGAAACACGTGGATCCTCGGCCGTGCTGCCCTCTCCACGGCCTTCGCCGCGCGCTCAATGTCTTCCAGCCGCGCCCGTGCCAGCGAAGCAATTTTCGGCCCGCGCACCTCCTGCGCAATTGCCGAAATCGCCGCATAGTCGCCTTCCGAAGCGATCGCAAAACCCGCCTCAAGAATGTCGACGCCCAGGTCAGCCAGCGAATGCGCCAGCGCCAGCTTCTCGTGATGCGTCATGCTGCATCCCGGCGACTGCTCGCCATCGCGCAGCGTCGTATCGAAAAAGTAAATCTGATCGTCAGGCATACAGGGGCTCCCTCATCCGAACCTGCGTGCGTCAACCGCTGTAAACGGCTCTAACACCAACCTTTGCTTCGTGCTCCTTCAGTCTCGCAAAGACTGCTATCATAAAGCAAATTTGTAATTGTTTGTATTTCCATAAATAATATTCATGTAGCCGCGCAACTGACCCACGCGGCTCTCTCCTTATGGACCTCTACCAGCTCGAAACTTTCCTCGCCGTCGCCGAAGAAAAGGGTTTTTCTCGCGCCGCTGCGCGCATGCGCCGCACCCAGCCCGCCATCAGTCACGCCATCCGCAAACTGGAAGAGGAGATAGGGCAGCCGCTTTTTGAGCGAGCCTCGCGCGATGCCACGCTCACCGCCACCGGCAAGCTGTTGCGCACCTTCGCCGAGCGCCTCCTGCGTCTGCGCGGCGAAACCATCACCGCCCTCGAAGAGTTGCGCTCTCTCGAGCGTGGCCGCCTCGCCCTCGCAGCCAATGAGTACACCTGCCTCTGGCTTCTTCCGGTCCTCGACGAATTTCGCCGGGATTTCCCTCAGATCGGCGTCACCGTGCAGCGGTCCCTTGCCAGCCAGATCCCCGATCAACTTCTGGAGCGAGCCGTCGAGTTCGGCATTCTTTCGTTCCGTCCCGAGGACGCGCGGCTCCACGCCATCGCCGTCTACACCGACTCTGTCGCCTTCGTCGTCGACCCGAAGCATCCTTTGGCGAAGCAGAAACAGGTCTCCATCCGCGAGCTGGGGACCGAGAATTTCATCGCGCACACGGTCCCATCGCCACTCCGCCAGCGCGTGATTGAGACGTTTGCTCACCACCAGACGCCCCTCAACATGGGTGTCGAACTGCCGAGCCTCGAAGCGATCAAGCGTTTCGTGGCGCGCGGGCAGGGCGTCGCGCTGGTTCCCGGCCTCACCGTCCAGCCCGAGCTCGCCCGCAAAGAATTGGTGCAGGTCGCAGTCCCCGAACTGAAAATCGCCCGCCGTCTTTGGCTCGTCCATCGCGCCCGCGCCACGCTCTCCTACGCCGGCCTGGCTTTCCTTGAGATTGTCAAAGCCCTGGCCGCGGACCGCAGCCATCCCTTCGCATTTCGATCCGAGCCCCTCTCGGCCCGTGCTCACGATCGCCCTCCCAGGCTGTCGAAATAGCCTGCGGCAGGTACAATGACCGGGTGGACATCCCCGCGATGTTTGCTATTTCAAGGAGCCTGGGCTTCTGAGGCGCCAATTCCATTTTTGGGTGCCGCAAGTCTAATACGGCGTTGTGAAGAGGTTGACCGAAGCATGAAGAAATCGCTGTTGTTGTTCTTGTTGTTCCCCCTGTTGGCCGCACCGCTCTTCGCGCAGGAAAGCCGCCAGGATATCAGCATTAGCGGCACCGCCATTGTCGCGCCTTTTGCCTCAGGGAACGCTGTCCAGCTTCATTCCACCACCGGTTTCGCTGGAGCTCTCGTGAGCTACCGCTATCTGCTCACCCCTCATGGCGGGCTGGAACTCAACTACCAGTACAACCAAAACGTCCAGCACTTCGTCACCAACACGCTCAATAACAGCGTCCACGACCGCTTCCAGGAGATCTCCGGCGCCTATGTCCGGAGCTTCAATTTCAAGAACTTCAACCCCTTCATCGAAGGCGGCGCCGCCGGGTTCATGTTCTCTCCCATTGACGATGCCAAGACCAACACCTTTGGCATCAGCCGGAACACCAACGTCGGGATCGTGTATGGCGCGGGGATCGCCTATGAAATCAGCCCCAGCTTCGATATTCGCGCCGAATTTCGCGGCCTCGTCATGAAAACGCCCACGTTCAACTATCCCGGCAACGATCTCCGCACCAACGTCTACTACAACATCTACGACCCTGTCATCGGGATTGCCTACCACTTCTAGCGGGCAGTATCGGCCCGCCGTTGGTCTCGCCCGGGAGTCCGGCCCATGGGGAACGCGAATTCCTGTCAGGAGTAAACCGTGTCTGCCCAGCCGTCGCGAAAAGGCCCTTCCGAGCCCGTGCAGAAAAAAGTGGCTGGCAGATTCTCGGTACTTGCTTAGTGGTGTTCATCGCCCTTGTGGGCACTGAGGCCGCGCTAAGCCTCGGCTTGGGATTGGGAGAATCCGTCCCGATCGCGCCGGATCTTCCCGCGCTGAGCGATCCATCGGATAAGGTTCTTCACGGCTGGTCGGTCGCGAACGACGTTCCTCCTGATCGCACGCATTTCAGCGCGGCTGGAAACGCCGTTATCGGACAGGCCATCCTGAAACTCTGGCCTGCCTCCTTTCAGCCGTAGTGGCGATGATTTCCGTTGCGAGTGGTTGCAGGCCCGAGCCTGCCGCCCCGGCCCGCTTTACTGTCCCAGAAATCTGTAAGCTACTCCCACGCTGATGCCGTTCGGCGTCAGGCCGTTGTTGTGCTGCACCACTGTGCCTGTCGTAGGGTTGTACGTCGGCGGCCCGGCAAACGATGGCCAGAACTGCCACTCATAATCTCCGCGGAGAACCCAGCGATGCGTCAGCGGATACTGCAGGGTTCCACCCGGGGCATATGCGAAATAACTCCCCTTCAGGCTGCCTGCGGCCGGATACCCGCTGGTCGTGATCCATCCGCCTCCCACTTCCAGCTTGAACCAGCCCGAGACCTGGCGATACCGGAACAACCGATACCGAGGGCCAACCAGATAGTTCTGCTCGTTTTCGCCGTTGTCCTCGTGGAAATTCAGCCAGCGCGCTTCACCCTCGAGGCCGTACTTCCCGTGCAAATCGAAATCGAAGAACGCGGTCGGTCCAATCAGATCGCTCGCGCAGAACGGAGAACTGGTCGTACACGCCCAGTCCGGGTTGTAGGCTGACACCTCGGCGCCCGCCAACACAGAATCCTCGCCTCCGGTTGCGGACTCCGAACTCTGAGCGATCAATGCGGTAGGAAGAAGAAGTAGGGCGATGAATCCAATCTTTTTGACCACGTTTCTTTCTCCGGTCGAAGGACTTCCAGGCAATTTGCGAATCTCCAGCACTTACTCGTTATTAACCCATCTCAAACGGCTAACGATGCGCCAAGCGGTCCGATTTTTTGAACCGCCCGGTTATCTTATCCCAGTAACAGGTTACTGTGGTGCCTGCGTCTGTGGCTGCGCCTGTGCGCTTGCCGCGGGCTGCGCCTGACCGGCGTCTGCCGAAGGTGGCGCTGGCGTGTTGGAAGCTGGCGTTGCGTTCGCAGGGGTCGCCCCGGCGGGCGCATCCTGATAGCGCTGTAACCGGAAGAACACCGGCGTCAGCTCCAGAGGCATTTTGTCCCGCGCATTCAGCAGCGGCGCGGGTTTCACATTCAGCATGAATACTTTGTCATCCCAGGGGTCGATCTTCAGCCGGCTGTTCAAGGGCAATGCCGCGATCTGGGTCAGGTTGTCCATGTCCAGTTTCGGCGCTCCCTGGGTCAGGCCAGCCAGCCAGGGCTGTCCGTCGGCGCGCACCAGCGAATCCCCCAGCCGCGGCGTGAACAGCGACGGCAGCACTTTCTCCCTCGCCTCCAGCTGCTGGAAGAAGAGGCCCACGCTACCCGCCTTGTCGTGATAGATCGAGTGGTTGAACAAATCCACTGCCTTCTTCGCCGCCTCATCATTGTCGGGAGTCGAGTGGTTCATCGTGATCCGCCGGAACGTCGCCGTATCCGGGAACAGAAGCCGGTCGTTGAACGCGTACCGCGTATCGATGTGGTGCCCGGTCACGATATGCGCCAGCTGGAACGCAATTACAGCCGCCAGCGCATTTTCGTCCGGAAGCGTATCCACCAGACCCTTGCTCAGCAGGATTGTGTTGCCTACCGCCAGTGACTCCAGCGGCGTTGTCAGAATCACGCGGCAGTGAATGTCGCTCGGCAACTGCAAATTGTTCCCGATGATGATGTTCGTGGTTACCTGCTCAAGATTCTTGTCGAAATCGCTGGGAGGCGCGACCAGCCCCGCCTGCGTCAGCCGATCCAGCACGTTTTGTTCGGCCTGCGAGATCCACTCCCGCTCCGCTTGCAGCGGACTCACATCGGTCGAGTTGTCGCTCTGATCCTGCGCATTCTCGATTTCCATCGATTCCGCATCCGACTCCCGCGTGGGCAGCTTCAGCGAATAGCCCCAGTACGTCGTCTGCCCTTTGAAGCTCGTCGCGTGCGCGACCTCATTATGCAGCGTGTCTTCGATGTAGACCGCGGCCGGCGCCCACACTCCTGGCTGCACGTTCATCCGCCAGCTGTCGAAATGGAAATAATGGTTCGTCTCGTCGTTCGGATTGCTGATGTACGTTCCGTTGAACCGAACGACCGTCCCTTCCTCGTCTTCTACCCAGATGCGTCCGAAGAACCGGCCGGCTCCTTTGGCTCGGGGCTGCACGTCGAAGACCCAGGTCCGCACCGTGCCCAGGAATTCGCGCCGCACAAACGTAAATTGATAGTGCTGCTGGTCGAACCCGCTGGGATCGATGAACATCATCGCCATGAATCCAGTCGGCGAGTTTTCCAGGTGGAAGGCCTTCGTCAGTTCTGACATGAACTTGAACGAGCCCCCGAACCAACCGTGCGCCTTCCCACCGCGCTCCGCCTGCGCATATTCATCGGCCGTGAAAGCCTTGCCGAAGTCCACGCGCCCAATCATGTATTGATCCGACACCGGGACCTGATAGAGCTTCACATCCGGCCGCAGGTCCTGAATGTAGGACTGCACCACCGGCGTGCTCTTCTGGATCTGCTTGACGATGACCTTCTCTCGTGCAATCGCCTGTTGCACCAGCCGCTGCTGCTGAGGAGTCAAAGGTACTACCGGCGCCGTACCCCGAGGTGCCTTCGCCTGGGACGCCGGTACGCCCAGCAATAATGTGATACCGAGCATCAAAATATTGCGATACATTCTTTTACTCCTCATTTCGTCCCTGATATTTATGCCGCCCTCACGAATTCAGTAACATCTTTCAGCTTCGCCGGCGGCCCAATTCACTATGCCATTTGGAACGTTACGTGGATGATGCTGACCTCGTCCACCGGTCGCCCATCCTTTGTCGCGGGCTTGAACCGAATGCGTTCCGCCGCAATCTTTGCCTGTTCGTCCAGCCCGTGCCCCAACCCAGTGACCACTCGCAATACCTCCACCTGACCCGTCGCCAGGAAGCGCACCTGCAGCGTCACATCCCCCTCGATCTTGAGTTGACGCGCCTCAGCCGTATAGGTAGGCAGAGGCTTTGCCAGCACCACGATCGGTGTCGTACTCGGCTCCTGCGGCCGCGCTGCTGGCGCCGGGGCCGAACCGTAAATGTTATCTCCAAAACTTCCCTTGGCCACCGTCCCGTGGCTCCCTGCCTGGCCGGTTCCGCCGATTACGCCGTTGGAGAATCCCGCTGACGCAACCGCTCCCTTATCTTTTCCGCCGGGAACGCCATTCGCCACACCTGACCCGAACTGAACGCCCTTCACCGCCCCCTGGCGCGCGGCTCCGGCTCCTGTATTTTCCACTCCCGGCGCTGCGTTGAACGATCCTACTGCCGCGATCGTCGCCGTCCGGGTCGCGTTCGGATTCGGTTTCACTCCCTGCGGATCACCAAATCCGCCCACCTTCGGCGTGGGCGCTGACATGTTATTCGCAACAGTCGTCGGCGTCGCGCTCTTGAACAGCCCCAACTTTGGCTGCGGCGGAGGCGTGACCCGTTTCGGCGGTGCCGCTTCCATCTTCGGCATGATCGGCGTCGGCAGTTTGATCTCTGCCACCTTCGGCGGCGGCGGCAGGGGCTTCGGCAGTTCGATCTTTGGCTGGTCTACCTTCATGACTGGCGGCGGCGGAATGATCTTCACCTTCGGCACGGGCGGTACGTACGGCTTCGGCTGCGCGACCGGGAAGATCAACTGCGTCGTCTGGTATCTGTGTTCCTGCACCTGGTGCACCTGCGCAATGGTCAGCAGCAGCATCAACGCCGCTATCGTGACGTTGATGACCATGCTCATCCCGAAGGAGCCCATGCGCCCTTCGGGCTCGGGGAGGAGTCCGAATGTTCCGCGCTTAAGTGAATTGTCTGTCGCCATTGCCCTGTTTCTCCAACATCGCCTGCAAAAAGAAGTTGCGACCCTTATTTCAGTGCATTAGGCTGCTCTGCACTTTGATGACCAGTGATGCCCTCTGAACCGAATCCGTTGTGGCCCATTTTCGAGACAGTTTCCCTGCAAAAACACGGACCCCCGTCCTGGGATCTTCGCTTTGCCTGTTCGGGTTACCATTTGATCTTCCTACAGGTACTTCTGATCGCGCAAGAGGTTACTTGAGCGTACTCCTGCGAATTACTTCCTTCAGTCACACGAACGAGGCAGAAGCGTGCCCATTTTGGGTCTTGCCATGTGTGAACGACGCCTTCCAGGCTCGCTTCGCTCACCCTGGTGTCGCGCTTGCGGTGGGCATCCGCAAGCCCTTCCCCCATGCCATCCGGGAGCATCCACGGAGTTAACCGGGATGAAACGCACCTCGCCAACGGTAACCGCCACCGAGGGACTCTTTCCCATCAACGATTAATACTCAGACGCAACAGGGACCCAAGTAGCATAAAGGATTGGGTGGAGGGAATTTTGCGAATTCTGGTCACTGGCGGGGCTGGGTACATTGGTGGGATGGTTGCCGGCATTCTCGCACGACAGGGCCATGCCGTCCTGGTCTACGACAATCTCTGCCACGCCACTCGCGCCGCTGTTCCCGCCGGTGTCGATTTCGTCCAGGGTGAGCTCTCAGACCGCCCTGCCCTCGAGAAACTCCTCTCCTCCGGTTTCGACGGCGTCATGCACTTCGCCGCACTCATTGAAGCCGGCGAAAGCATGGCCAGACCGGAACTATACTTCCGGAACAACACAGCCTCCACTCTAAGCCTTCTTGAAGCCATGGTTGTCACGGGCTTGCACCGGCTTGTCTTTTCTTCCACAGCCGCCGTCTACGGGCAACCCGACGTAACCCCCATCCCTGAAAATGCGCCTCTTCGTCCCACCAATCCTTATGGTGAATCCAAGCTTCTGGTGGAAAAAATGCTCTACTGGATGTACCGAGTACACGGTCTCCGTTATGCCAGCCTGCGCTACTTTAATGTCGCCGGCGCTATGCCCGGATGCGGCGAGGCCCACGAGCCCGAGACCCACCTCATCCCCCTCGTCCTCGACGTCGCTTTGGGTCGCCGCGAGAAGATCAAAATCTACGGCGACGACTACCCCACCCCCGACGGCACTTGCATCCGTGATTACATCCATGTCGAGGATCTGGCCCATGCCCATCTCCTCGCCTTTGAAGCACTTGCGAAGCAAGGGCAGCTCATCTACAACCTCGGCAATGGCTGCGGCTTCTCCGTTCTCGAGGTCGTCGAATCCGCCCGCCGCGTTACCGGCCACCCCATCCCCGCCGAGATCTGCCCCCAGCGGCCGGGCGACCCGGCCGTCCTCATCGCCAGCTCAGAAAAAATTGAAAAAGAATTAGGCTGGAAACCCCGCCACACCAGCCTCGACGCCATCGTCGCCAGCGCCTGGGAGTGGCACCAAATCCGCTATTCCTGACGATGGGGCTAACGGCTAAGAGCTAACAGCTGGCGGCTGTATCCGCTACTTCTCCACTTCAACCCCGCGCCAGAAGGCGATGTGGTTCTTGATGTTCCGCGCCGCTGGGTTGGGATTGGGATAGTACCAGGCCGCGTCCTGATTCTCCTGCCCGTCCACCAGCAGGCTGTAATACCGCGCCTGGCCCTTCCACGGACACGTCGAGGTTGTCGAGCTCGGCCGCAGGTACTCCCGCTTCACCGCGCCCTCCGGAAAGTACACGTTCCCCTCAACTGTCTCGTAAGTCTCACTTTCTGCAAGGACTTTCCCGTTCCAAACTGCCTTCGCCATCGTTCTCTCTTCCTTCGCCCCGTTTCGCCCGACCTACCACATTACCAGATGCGCGACCCCCCGCCAACGACGCGGCAACACACGGGATAGCCCTTGTACCAAATTAGGCTCCCGGCACCAGCGGCGCGAAAGCCGGGTGCCCCATGTCTCGATTTTGAGACATGGGATACCACAGCCCCCCACTCTTCCACCGACTCCCCTGACCGCCCTACCCCTAACTGCTGACCGCTCTGGTCGTGTCTTGCTAACCTGCTTGGGACTGGAGGTCCCTTATGGCCACGCGCATCAATCGCCGCACCGTCGATCTCTCCCAGTATCCGGATCTCGTCGTCGTCTACCTCGGCATGCGCGTCAACCGCATCGCGGGCCTCAAAACCCTCATCGGGTTCGGCCCAAAAATCTCCCGCTCCGTTGCCGACCAGCCCGACGGCCTCCTGTGCCACGAGAATTTCGTCTTCTCGTTCTTTCCCATGCACGCAGGCATGCGCCAGTACTGGCGCGACATGCCGTCGCTCCTCGCGTGGACCCGCTCCAACCCGCATCGTCTCTGGTGGAAAAACTTCCTCCGCGACTCCGGAGGTACCGGCTTCTGGCACGAAACCTACACTCTCCGCGGCGGCATGGAAGCCATCTACGACGACATCGTCCCGAAAATCGGATTCATGAGCTTCGCCCCCGTCGTCCCCGCTCGTGGATCGATGTTCACCGCCACCCATCGAGCCAGTCGCGCCGGCAACCTTGACCCCGTCCTCTCTGAAGCCGAGCTCTACGGCGATCAACCCGCCGCAGGAGATCAACACAAATGAGCGCGAATCAACGCCTCGCCATCGTCACCGGAGGAGCCCGCGGCATTGGCCGCCCCACTGCGGAACTCCTCGCCAGCCGCAGCTACCGCGTCCTCATCATCGATCTCCACGACCCCGTCGAAACCCTGCAAGCCATCGCAGCTGCCGGCCATGAAGCCATCGGTTATGCGGGCGACCTCACCGATCCCGCCGTCATCGATCACTTCGTTCCCTGGGCCTTCGATCGATACGGCCGCATCGACGTGCTCGTCAACAATGCGGGCATCAGCCTCATCGCGCCCGCTGAACACACCACCCTCAGCGATCTGCGCCGCGTCCTCGACGTGAATCTCGTCGCGCCTTTCCTGTTGTCGCAGGCCGTTGGAGCAAGAATGCTCGAAGCGCGCAGCGGATCCATCGTCAACGTCGCCTCCATCGCCGGCCTCTTCGCCGTCTCCGACCGCGCCGCTTACAACGCCTCCAAGCATGGATTGATCGGCCTCACCCGCACCCTCGCTGCCGAGTGGGGCGGCCGCGGCGTGCGCGTCAACGCCGTCTGTCCAGGCTGGGTCAAAACTGAAATGGATGTCGCCGATCAGGCAGGCGGCAGCTACTCCGACGCCGACATCACCGAACGTGTCCCCATGGGTCGCTTTGCCAGCCCCGACGACGTCGCCCGCGCCATCGCTTTCCTCGCCGACCCCGACGAAAGCCCCTTCGTCAACGGCCACACATTGGTTGTCGACGGAGGCTGGACCGCCGACGCCAGCTGGGAATCCGTCCGCCTCCGCAAACGCTGAGCCCGATGCCTATTCGGAAATCACTTCTATCCCAGTCACCGATGCATACCCCTTCACCGGAACAAAACTCAGCATCAGCTTCCCCTGCGTATTCGGCTCCAGTCCCACCGCCCTCCACACCACGACGTCCGTCCCGCGCGCCTCTTTCGCCAGATCGAAGTTCTCCAGAATTGCCTTGCCGTTGCAGAACACGTTGAAAACGTGGTCCACACGCGCCGCCGGTTCATCGCCATCCGTGGGCGGCTGATCCCATCCCCGATGCCGTGCCGCAAAATGCAGCACCACCGTGTACTTTCCCGGCGACGCGGGAATCGCGTAGGAGAAATTCCCCCAGCGCTCCGTCTCATACATCTCCGGATCGTCAGTCCCATTCACCGGGTCTGTGTACGCTGCCAGCTGTCCGCCCTCAAAGTAATTGTCCGGACCCCACCAGTGGCTGTCATTCGAGTAGTACGGAGTCTGCCGCGCCAGAATCCGCACCGGCCGCATGCGCGCCCCCACCCCCGGAAGAATCTCAATCGCCGACAGTGTCGCGTTCGTCCCGTTCTCTCCGGCGAACTCCAGATGCAGCCGCCCATCCTTCGCCGGCGACAATCCAGGAAACACCCGATCATCCGCGATCCGGTCTCCTCCCGCATCCGCCATCACGTCGAAATGGCTCAGCAGCGGCTGCCCGTTCACCCGCACCGCCATCAGCCGGCTTCCTTCGCCGCCCACGCCCGTGTTCTCTTCGCCGTACACCGTCTCAGCGAAGTGCAGATGCAGCTCGTAAACGCCAGGCTTCAGGGGAATGTCATACCGAAACTCCCCTTCGCGGCTCGTCCGATAAAAAATCGAGTCCTGGGTGCGGGCAACGTATCGAACCTCGTTCTTCACCGCCGTCCCGCCCGCAAACCACGCGTCCGCCTGCCACATTTTGTCCGCGTGATCCACGTAGCTGCGGGTCGATCCCGCCAGGATCCGCACCTCATCTCCAGGAGGCGGCCCAATCAGCGACTCCGCCGCCAGTTGCGCCGGAGGAGCCGTCGCCGGCGTCTCCAAATGCTCCCTCGGCGCGCGAATCGCCAGCCATTCCAGTCCCAAAACCAGCGCTGCTACCACCAAACCGACCACCCACGTCGCGCGTCGCCGGAACCATGGCAGTTCCTGTGCCTGCGCCGCAGGCCCAACCACCGCTCCCGCTTCAGCCGCTGGCGCCACCGGCTGAAAATTCGGCACGTACTGCCCCACTGGAATCACAATCCGCAGCGGATGCGAGGCCCCTTCGCCGGCGTAATACTCAGCCAGCCGCTTCCGCAGCCGGTTCACTTCGACCCGGACGATCGAATCCGTCTCCTGATCGAAGTCGGCGCCCCGCCGGAAGACCTCCACCCCAATCGAATATTCCTTGATCTGGTTGCTCTCCCCGGCAAAGCGCTTTTCGCACAAATATTCCAGCAGGCGGGCCAGGGTTGGCGCCTGCCGGAACGCCCTCGCTCCGAGCAGCACCCGCAGCTCTTCGCGCCACGCTTCCAGTTCCACCGGCTTTGGCTGTTCGATCACCATCGTCGCCAACTTCCGCTCTCCTTATACGCTCGCCAGTCCTCGCTGGTGAGCCTTAACGGGTGAAATCGATGCCCGCGCCGTCAGGTAACGGGATTTAACCCCACGTCGGCCCCGCGTCCATGCCATTCCGCGCCAGCGCGGCCCGGCGTGTAAGTCCCTCTGTTGCCGCACTCCCGCCCTCCGCCGCCCGATGTAACCCCAGCCACGCCGCCAGGTAGCAGGTATAGCGTTGTGCTGCCTCTTGCCATGGCGTCTACTGAGCCCGAACGCGAAAGAGTACTCACCCCATGAGCACCGAGCGCCCTTCCGCAGGAGGTGGAAATATGAGAACGCCGATCCTGATCCTTGCAACCGCAACCTTGCTGGCTCTGCCCTGCGCAACGGCGTGGGCAGTACCTCCGCCGTCTTCGCCTACCGCGGATACCCGCCAGCAAACCGCCAAAGACTATGAACTCAAAGGCGACGTTGCCCGCGCCCGCGAGCAATTCTCTTCGGCGGTTGACTGGTACTACACCGCCCTGCGCTATGACAATCGTGATCCCGCCCTCTACATCAAGCTCGGCATTGCGGACATGAAGCTCGGCTCCATGGATGACGCCCGCAAGGCCTTCGCCACCGCTGTCAAGCGCGACCCCTCCAATATCGATGCGCTCAACAACCTCGGTGCCGTCTATTGCCTGCAGCGGAAATACAAACCCTCCGTGCGCTACCTGAAGCAGGCCCTGGCGCTCGATGAATCGAAGGCGGCAACCCATCTCAACCTCGCCGAGGCGTGGATGGGCCAGCATCAAACCGACCGCGCCATGACCGAATATGCCCGCGCCCTCGAGCTCGATGCCGACATCCTCAACACCGATAAGGAAGGCGTCTTCGCCCAGGTCGCCACCCCCGAGCAGAAAGCCCTGGTCTCCTTCATGATCGCGAAGTCCTACGCGAAGCGTGGCAATTTTGAGGGCGCGCTCGACTTCCTGCGCCAGGCCAAAGAGCAGCACTACCGCGATCTGGCCAGCGTCTACACCGACCCTGCCTTTGCCCCGCTCTGGAAGGACCCGCGCTTGGCCACCATCGTCAAGCCGTCCAGCCAGCTTGCGAAGCAGTAGCCGAGGCGGTCATTCGGTAGACGCGATCGTCGATGTTCGTTGAGGTTGTCGAAGTCGGCTGCGATCGTCGAACGTAGTTCTTCACCCGGGCAGCGGCCCTACCCCCATCCTCCCCAGGACCGCTTCCCACCTCTTCTTCAGGATGGAAACGAACCCGGGTGCCCCGGGCCTCGATTCTTCAGACCCGGGATACGCGCGAAGCGCGCCGCACTTACAGAACCCAGCTGGCCGTTCGCTCGCTGTGTGCTCGCTTCTTGCTCGTAGTTCGCTGGCTGAACGCTATCCGCTAACCGCTATCCGCTGTTTCACAGGCTACCGGCTTCGTCAAAGAACTCAATCAAACTCTCAATCCCCCGATGAAAGTTCGCGATATGGAACTTCTCGTTCGGCGCATGCAGCCCATCGTCCGGCAGCCCGAACCCCATCATCACCGACGGAATCTTCAGGTGTTTCTCAAAATCCCCCACAATCGGAATCGATCCGCCCGACCGAATGAACACCGTGTCCTTCCCCCACACTTTTTTCAGTGCCTTCGTCGCCGCCTTCACGTAAGGATTGTCCGTCCCAATCACGATCGGCTCGCCGGAGTGAATCAGCCGCACCTCCACGCTCACCCCCTCCGGCTTGATCTTCTCAACGTATTCCTTGTATTGCCGGAAGCTCTTCTCCGGCGTCATATCCGGCACCAGCCGCATTGATACCTTCGCCGTCGCCTTCGCCGGGATCACCGTCTTCGCCCCCGCACCGATAAACCCTCCCACAATCCCGTGCACGTCGAGCGTCGGACGCACCCACGTCCGCGCCAGCGTCGAGTAGCCCTTCTCGCCCACCAGCTTCGACGCCCCCACCTCCTTCTCGCGATACTCCTCCTCATCGAACGGCAGCTTCGTCCATGCCGCCACCTCGTCCGCGCTCGGTGCCTTCACATCGTCGTAAAAGCCAGGAATCAGAATCTTCCCCTCCCGATCCTTCAGCCCCGCGAGTATCTGCGCCAGCGCCACAAACGGATTCGGCGCCGCCCCGCCATACATCCCCGAGTGCAGATCGGTCTTCGCGCCCCGCACCTCCAGCTCCGTGTAGATCATTCCCCGCAGCCCTACCGTCAGCGTGGGCAGATCCGGCGCAAACAGCTCCGTATCCGAAATCAGCGCGAAGTCAGCCTTCAGCCGCTCCGGATGCTCGCGCACAAACGCAGCAATCCGCTCCCCGCCAACCTCTTCTTCGCCCTCGTAAATGACCCTCACATTGATGGGCAGCTTACCGTCCTTCTTCAACAAACTCTCAAGCGCCTTCACCTGCAAAACCAGCTGCCCCTTGTCGTCCACCGCGCCGCGCGCGTACAAATTCCCATTCCGCTCCGTCGGCTCAAACGGCGGCGTCACCCATTCGTCCAGCGGATCGGGCGGCTGCACATCGTAGTGCGCGTAGCACACCACCGTCGGCTTGCCCGCCGCGTGCAGCCAGTCTGCATACACCAGCGGATGGCCCTCAGCCGCGCGGATCACCTCCACATGCTCCATCCCAATCCGCTTCAGCTCCGCCGCCACCCACTCCGCGGCCCTCTCCACGTCGCCCTTATGCTCCGGCGTCGTCGACACCGATGGAATCCGCAACAGAGTCTTCAGCTCCTCCAGAAACCGCGCCGCATTTTCCCGCGCATACCCAACCGCTCCAGCACTCATACGCTCACCTCATCCTCAGCAGACAGGAGTATACGGCGGCTCAAACCTTCCGCCTGATCCGCGCGCAGAATCCCCGCCGAAAACAATCCTCTGCGTGATCATTCACGATCCCCGCCGCCTGCATCCACGCATAGACAATCACCGGCCCCACAAACTTGAACCCTCTCCGCTTCAGCTCCTTCGAGATCGTCTCTGCCAGTGGCGAAGTCGCCGGCACTTTCCCCTTGTTCTGGATCGGCTGCCCTGCCGCCATCTCCCAAACCCACTTCGAAAAATCCAGCCCCTCCTTCTGCATCGTGAGATACGCCCGCGCCCCGCCAATCGTCGCTTCGATCTTCGCGCGTGACCGAATGATTCCAGGATTCCGCAGCAGCCTCTCGATATCCTTCTCGCCGAGTCGCGCCACCTTCTGGGGATCGAATCCCCGAAACGCTTTCCGGAAGGCCTCCCGCTTGCGCAGCACCACAATCCACGCCAGCCCCGCCTGAAAACCCTCGAGCGTCAGCAACTCCCACAGGGCGCGGCTGTCGAATTGCGGCACGCCCCATTCCTCGTCGTGATAAGCCAGCATCGCACTGTCGTTTCCAGCCCAGGTGCACCGCTTTTTCGATCTGCCCGTCATCGTTCTCAGTCTCCCACCTTCCCCATCGTCAACCATCCTCGCAAATAGATGACCTGGACTCCGCCCCGAAACTTGACCGCTAGCCCTCCCCGCGTCTACCGTGAACAGCGCAAGTAAACGTTATCTCAGAACCCAAACTTCATCCTCCCAACCATGCGCCTCGCTCTCGCCCTTCTCACCCTCGCCGCTGCCAGCGCTCTCGCGCAATCCACCGCGTCCCTCTCCATTGACGCCTCTCACCCCACGGCCGCCGTCAGCCCCACCCTCTACGGCATCATGTCCGAGGAAATCAACCACTCCTACGACGGCGGCCTCTACGCCGAGCTCATCGCCAATCGCACCTTCCAGAACAACCGCCGCCGCAGCCTCGAACGCTGGATCCTCGTCGAGAAAGGCAGCTCCGCCGCCGCCATCTCCCTCGACACCACCACCGGCCCCAGCGCCGCTCTCCCTAACAGCCTCAAGCTCACCGTTACCTCCGCCGACACCCACTCCCTCGCCGGTTTCCTCAACCAGGGCTACTGGGGCATCGCCCTCCATCCCTCCACCACCTACACCGGCTCCTTCTACGCGCGCTCCGATACGCCCAGCCTCGGCCCCGTCACCATTCGCCTCGTCAACAACCAAACCGGAGCCATCGCCGCCTCCGCCACCGTCTCTGCGCTCGGCAGCTCCTGGCGTCCCAACTTCTTCACCCTAAAAACTGCCCCCAACCTCCAAACCTCCGCCGACAACCACATCGAATTCCTGGTCGCCCACCCCGGCACAGCCTGGTTCTCGCTGCTCTCGCTTTTCCCGCCCACCTGGCACGATCAGCCCAACGGCTTCCGCCCCGACCTCATGGAAAAACTCGCCGCTCTGCATCCCAAATTCCTTCGCTTTCCCGGCGGCAACTACCTCGAAGGTCAGCGCCTCGAAGACCACTACGACTGGAAGAAGACCATCGGCTTCCTCGTCGACCGTCCCACCCACCCCACTCCCTGGATGTATCGCTCCTCTGACGGCATGGGCCTCCTCGAGTTCCTCACCTGGTGCGAAGACCTGCACATGGAGCCGCTCCTTGCTGTCTTCTCCGGCTACGCGCTCAACCATGACCACATCAACCCCGGCAAAGACCTCGAGCCCTACGTCGAGGATGCCCTCGACGAAATCGAATACGTAACCGGCTCAGCGGACACCCACTGGGGAGCCCAGCGCGCCCGCTCCGGCCATCCCGCCCCGTTTCCCCTTCACTACATCGAAATCGGCAACGAGGAGTACCACGACCCCTCCGGCACGTACGACGCCCGCTTCACCCAGTTCTACAACGCCATCAAAAAAGCGCATCCACAGTTACAAATCATCGCCTCCGCCCCCGTAGCCTCCGTCCGCCCCGACATCATCGACGACAACGACCACGCAGCGAATCGCCACTTCTACCGCACCGCCGAGCAGTTTTTCTCCGATGTCCACCGCTACGACAGCTACGACCGCACCGGTCCCAAAATCCTCGTCGGCGAGTGGGCCACGCGCGAAGGCACCCCCACCACCAACCTCGGCGCGGCCCTCGCTGATGCCGCGTGGATGACCGGCCTCGAGCGCAATAGCGACCTCGTCGTCATGGCTTCCTACGCGCCCCTCTTCGTCAACGTCAGCCCCTTCGCCATGCAGTGGGAAGGCGACCTCATCGGCTTCGACGCGCTCTCCAGCTACGGCTCGCCCAGTTACTACGCTCAGGTCATGTTCGGCAACCACCTCGGCGACCAGATTCTCGCCTCCGCCCTCAACACCACCAACCCTCGCCTCTTCGGATCCGTCACCGCCGATTCAAAAACCGGCCGCCTCCACATCAAGCTCGTCAACGCCTCCAATCTCCCGCAAACCATCGGCCTCAAAATCGCAGGCGCGCCACACATTCGCCCCGCCATGACCATCACCACACTTACCGGCAAAACCACCAAAGACACCAACTCCATCGCCGATCCCACCCACATCGTCCCCATCGTCACGCACACGACGACCGCGGCAGCCGCCTTCCGCCACCTCGTCCCCGCATATTCCATTCAGGTTCTTGATATTGATCGGACGCGCTAGAGCGTCCCCGGGCGCTGCCCGCTACTCCATCCCGTTCGCCTTAGCTGCGTAGACTTCCCCAACGGGAAACTCCGAGTGCACATCGTTGACCACGAAGAGATCTGCATGCGGATGCTGCGCGACCCAGCTCTCCGCCGCCCGCAACTCGTCGTCCTGCACACCGGCGGCCAAAATCGCCCGGCACTTCTGCAGATCGGCTCTCGTTCTCTCCTCGGCTTGCGTCCCGCCCTGCTTCGCCGCGATTGTGAACCAGCGAAACGCCTCGCCCACGTCCTGCTTCATTCCGCGGCCATCGCGCGCCAGCTCGCCCAGTTCAATCGACGACTCCCACGTCCCCGCCTCTGCCGAGCGCTCCAGCAGCGCAACCGCCTCACCCGATCCCTTCTGTTCAATTTCAGGATGATCCTCCAGCAGCATCGCCAGCGAGTACATCGCGGGAACATAACCCGCGCGCACCGACTCCCGCAGCAACTTCGCCGCCCTCGCGAAGTCGCGCTCGTGCCCGCCGGCGAGCGAATACAAAGCCCCC
Organism: Acidobacteriaceae bacterium; assembly: GCA_049696575.1. Classification (GTDB taxonomy): domain Bacteria; phylum Acidobacteriota; class Terriglobia; order Terriglobales; family Acidobacteriaceae; genus Palsa-343. Next base: position 18,538 of record JBAVUB010000140.1, read on the forward strand.
ATCGCAAATTCGCCTTCGGGATTCTTGTCCTTCGCTGCCCGGCTGAACCACTGCTCCGCCACGTCGTGGTCCTGCCCAACACCGTACCCGCGCAAATACATCACGCCCAGGTAAGCTTCTGCCCGCCCGTTCCTCTTCTCGGCAAGCTCGTTCAGCAGTTCCCGGCCCATCTCGTTATCTCGGGTCACTCCCATGCCCTTCATATACATGACCGCCAGGTTCAGCTTCGCTTGCTGCGAGCCGCTCCCGGACGCCCGCGCGAACCACTTGAAAGCCTGTTCCTCGTCCCTTTCCACGCCGACGCCCCAGACGTACAGGTATCCCAGCTCATTTTGCGCTCCAGGATCGCCCTGGTCGGCCGCCTTTTTGAACCAGTAGGCCGATTGCACCGGATCCTTCGGCACACCCTTGCCCACCAGATAATTCCCGGCCAGCCGCAGCTCCTGCTGGATCGCTGCGTTCATCTGCGTTGCTGCTGGATTCGCCTGATCCGGACGATCGACGGACAGAGGACGCTCCATCGGTGACGGCAACTGCGCGCGCACCCCGGTAGCTCCAGTCATCATCAACAACAACGCACCCAAGCAACCGGCAGCCTTCGCCGTCCTGCAGAGACCACATCCCGAAATTCCACGGAAAAACGAATTCGAGGATCGCACGAGGATCCCTCCTCTGGCCGCTCGACGTGGGCAGCCCTGGGAGTCATCGCCTGGCATCGAGCCACCGCGATGGGATCGAGACTTTTCGACTCCGCCTTAGCTTCGATCCGATTCTGGCGGAAGGAATGTGACCGCAATCACCCTCTGTAGGGTGCGCAAAACGAAAGTGCGGTTTTCCCAGCCGCGCGCAAGATTACGCCCGCCCTCTTCGGACACGCCATAACAAAGAAGAGCTAGCCCGTTACCGGCGTACCATGGTCGCCACTCTCCCGCGTATCCTTCCCCCATGCTCTTCACCAAACGCCTTCGCGATGGCGTCCGAAGCGGTGCCATCACCTCGAGCGTCCGCATCTGGATGCGTCCTCAGGTCAAAGTCGGCGGCCGCTACCGCATGGAAGGAGGCGCAATCGAAATCGATTCCATCGAAACCATCGGTCTTCCCGACATCACGCCCGAACTCGCCCGCGCCTCCGGCTTCCTCGGCGTCCTCGACCTCCTCAAAGTCGCGCAACACGGCCGCGGCCAGACCATCTACCTCATTCGCTTCCACTATGTTCCGCCATCCCCGCGCAAAAGTCGCCCATCACGTTCCGTAAAGGGAAACAATCCGCGGAGAAAACCCTGACTGCCGGGAACATTCCCAAACCTCGTCCGGCCTCGCATTCTCTATACTGTCCTTGCCATGAGACCTTCCGAAGCCCTGGCGCGCCATCGCGAAGAGATTCGCCGCATCGTCTCCGATCACCGAAGCAGCAATCCTCGTGTCTTCGGATCGGTTCTCCATGGCGAGGACGCCGAAGGCAGCGACCTCGACCTCCTCATCGATCCCGCCCCAGAGACGAGTCTCATGGACGTCGCCCGTATTCAGGGCCGGCTCGAAGAACTCATGGGCATCCAAGTCGACGTGCTCACCCCGCTCTCGCTGCCGGAATCGTATCGCGGACGCGTCCTGGGCGAGGCTCGCCCGGTATGAAGCCGGACCCGGCCCGAGCGGCTGAATTCCTCCGCCACATTCTCGAAGCCACCTCTCGCATTTCCGCTTATACCGCCGGGATGAGTGCTGCGGAATTCGCGAAGAACCCGCTCGTGCAGGACGCGGTGATCCGCAATATCGAAATCATGGGCGAGGCCGCGAAAAACATTGAAGTCGTCGACCCGGGATTCATTGCGAAATATCCCGTCCTTCCGCTGCGCGATATTTACCTGATGCGCAATCGCCTCGCTCACGGCTATTTCTCAGTCGACATTTCTCTGGTTTGGAATGCGGTCACGGCAGAAATTCCGGCACTCCGCGCGCAAATCGAAGCAATCCTGAACCATCCCTGATCGCGTGGCCGGCGTGAAAATCTCCGCACTCTCGGAACGTTTTTCGGCCCTCCCGCGTCTACCCAACAACGCGGCAAAGATCGTGAAGCACTCCGGACCTCCCGCTCTGCTACTGTTTCCCTAGACCCTTTTGTCATTTGCATTGTTGAATCTCCAGCTCACGCGAAGAGGAGAAGCGTGCTTTCATGTCGTGTGACCGCCGCTCCTGGCGATCTTGCCTTGTCTCCGCTGCCTTAGCCCTGGCGCTCCAGGCACTGCCGCTGCACGCGCAATCCCCAACCCAGTCCGCCCCGACCCCACTGCCCACCGGCAGCATCGCCGGTTCCGTCGTCGACCCCACCGGCGCCGTCATTCCCAACGCCACCATCACCGCCACCCTCGCCGGATCCGCATCTCCCGCGGCCACCACCACCTCCAACGGCCAGGGCAGCTTCACCCTCTCCGGCCTCGCCCCCGGCGTCTATATCGTCGAAGCGCATTCTCCGGGCTTCAGTCCCGCGCGTCCGCAACACGTCACCGTGCAGGCCGGCAAGGCGCAGCACGTCACGCTCACCCTCCCGCTCGAAGTCCAGCAGCAGCAGGTCGTCGTCAACGCCAACCAGCTCGACTCCAGTCCCGACAAAAACGGCGACGCCATCATCCTCAAAGGCTCCGACCTCGACGCCCTCCCTGACGATCCCGACGAGCTCACCGAGCAGCTCCAGGCGATCGCCGGCTCCGATCCCGATATCGGCACCCAGTTCTACATCGACGGATTCTCCGGCGGCCGCCTTCCCCCCAAATCCGCCATCCGCGAAATCCGCATGAACCAGAATCCCTTCTCCGCCCAGTACGACCAGGTCGGATTCGGCCGCATTGAGATCTTCACCAAGCCCGGCGCAGACACCTGGCACGGCGACCTCTTCACTGAAATCAACGATTCCAGTTTCAATTCCCACAATCCTTTCGTCACCACTCAGCCTCCCTACCACTCACTCGAACTCTGGGGCGACCTCAACGGTCCCGTCACCAAACACTCCTCCCAGTTCACTGAGCTGTGGCGCGAAAGCTCCAGCGACGACTCCATCGTCAACGCCTTCATCCTCGATTCCTCTCTCAATCCCGCCCCCTTCACCCAGGTCTTTCCCAAAAGCAGCGCTAACACCGACTTCTCCACGCGCTACGACTGGGAACTCGGCAAAATTCAGACCCTCAGCCTCCGCTATCACCTCGACCTCACGGATCAAACCAACGCCGGCGTCGGCCAGTTCGCCCTCGCTTCGCAGGCTTACGACAGCAACAACACTGAGCAGGTCCTCCAGTTCAGCGACTCGCAAACCTACGGCGTCAAACTCCTCAACGAAACCCGCTTCCAGTACATCCGCAACCGCAGCCGCCAAACGCCGCGGACCTTTGGCCCCACCATCGTGGTCCAGGGCGGATTCACCGGTGGCGGCAGCAACCTCGGCTTCAACAACGACGCCCAGGATCACTACGAGCTGCAGAACTACGTGCAGACCAGCCGCGGTAAGCACACCATCGACTTCGGCGCTCGCTTCCGCGCCCTGCGTGACTCTAACGACTCCAATTCGAATTTCAACGGCCAGTACACCTTCGCCTCGCTCACCGCTTACCAGATCACCGAACAGGGCATGCAGGCCGGCTGGACCCCCGCCCAGATCGCCGCTGCAGGCGGTGGCCCCAGCCTCTTCAGCCAGACCACCGGCAAATCCGCCATCGCCGTCTCTGTTCTCGACACCGGCCTCTACGCCGAAGACAACTACAAGCTCAAGCCTAACCTCACCGTCAGCTACGGCCTCCGCTTCGAATCGCAAACGCAGATCCCCGACCACGCCGACTTCGCTCCCCGCTTCGCCGCCTCCTGGGCTCTCAACCGCGGCAAAAATAAGCCGCCTCTCGCCGTCCTTCGAGCAGGCTACGGCCTCTTCTACCAGCGTTTCCCCTCCGGCAATGTCCTTGAAGCCGAGCGCCAGAACGGCGTCACTGAGCAGGACCAGGTCATCAACGATCCCAGCTTCTATCCCGCCACCTGCTCCACCGATCCCACCGCTTGCTCCTCAGCCACCACTCTCGCGCCCGCCATCTTTCGCATCAGTCCCACTCTGCGCACGCCCTACATCCAGATGGCCAGCGCCGGCGTCGACAAACCCATCGGCAAAATCGGCAACATCTCCGCCAACTACCAGCTCTACCGCGGCGACCACCTCTACCTCACGCGCAATATCAACGCCCCGCTCCCCGGCACTTACAATCCCGACGACCCCACCAGCGGCGTTCGCCCTCTCGGCGCCAATCAGAACATCTACGAGTACCAATCCGAAGGCGACTCCGTCCGTCATCGGCTCGTCGTCAGCGTCAACCTGCACACCAAATCCATCGGACTCTACAGTAACTACATGTTCGCCAAGTCCCAGGCTGACACCTTCGGCATCGGCAGCTTCCCCTCCAACAACTACGACCTCCACCAGGACTGGGGCCGCTCCTCCAACGATTTCCGCAATCGCATCTTTCTCGGCGGCTACGGCCACCTCTGGCGCGGATTCTCGCTCAACCCGTTCCTCATCTACCAGTCCAGCCTGCCCTTCAACATCGTCACCGGCCAGGACCTCAACGGCGATACCGAGTTCAACGACCGCCCCGCCTTCGCCACCGACCTTGCCCGCCCCAGCGTGGTCCACACCCAGTGGGGCGTCTTTGACACCCAGCCCATCCCCGGTCAAACCATCATTCCCATCAACTGGGGCAAGGGTCCAGACACCTTCGTCCTCAACATGCGTCTCAGCAAGAGCTTCAACTTCGGCCCGCCTCTGCCTCAGGAAACTCCCGCTCCACCGCCCGCCGGCTCAGGCGCGGCGGCCGCCTCCGCCAAAGCTGCCGCAAAGAAGAAGCCCATCGAGCGCAAATACTACGTCGGCTTGATCGTCGCCGCGCAGAACGTCATCAACCACGTCAATCTCGCGCCGCCGGTCGGCGTCCTCGGCTCTCCGCTCTTCGGCCAGTCCACCGCGCTCGCCAGCAACTTCGGCACCGGATCCGCCAATCGCACCATCAACGTCGGCTTCAATTTCCGTTTCTGAAGGATCCGCGCCTCGTTCCAGCATCCTCAGCTTTCCCTCCCATCAAAAAGTTCATCGCGGCGCGGAACCGTCCGCCTCCTCCTTCCGTACCCGCTCTCATGGCCGCCGACCTCCGCTTCGCCCTGCGCATGATCCTCGCCCACCGCTGGTTCTCTCTGGCCGTTGTCGTCACCCTCGCGCTCGGCATCGGCCTCAACACCATGGTCTTTACGCTCATCAACGCGGCGCTCTTCAAGCCTGTGCCCGTTCCCGGCGGAGCTCGGCTCGTCGCCGTCGTCACCCGCACCCCTGGTGACAACGACGAGCGCATGTCCTGGCCCGATCTACTCGACTATCGCGCGCAGACCCATTCCTTCGAAGCCCTCGAAGGCGCGTCCGATCAGGAAGGCGTCCTCGGCGAACCCGGCAATCCGCCCCAGCCCTACCATATGGAGCGCACCACCACCGGCGTTTTCTCCATGCTCCACATCCACCCCATCCTCGGTCGCGACTTCCTCCCCTCTGACGCCCTGCCCAACGCCGCGCCCGTCCTCATGATCAGCTACACCATCTGGCAGAATCGCTACGCCGGCTCGCCCTCCGTCATCGGCCGCCAGGTCCGCGTCAACGAGAAGCCCGCCACCATCATCGGCGTCATGCCCAAAGGCTTCATGTTCCCCACCGTCGTCGACATGTGGATGCCCCTCGCGCCCACGCCCAACGACCTTAAGCGCGACAACCGCCAGCTCCAGGTCTTCGGCTTACTCCAGTCCGGCGTTAACATCGCCGCCGCTAACGCTGAACTCGCCGGCATCGCCCATCGCCTCGCCGCGCAATACTCTGACACCGACAAGAACACCACCGCGCTCGCCATGTCCTTCCACGAGCGCTACAACGGCGGCAACATCAAGATGATTTTCATTCTCATGCTGGCCTCCGTCGGCTTCGTGCTCCTCATCGCCTGCGCCAACGTCGCCAACATGATGCTCAGCCGCGCCATCGGCCGCCAGCGCGAGATGTCCATCCGCGCCGCCCTCGGCGCCTCCCGCTGGCGCGTCGTCCGCCAGCTCCTCATCGAAAGCGTGCTGCTCAGTGTCTTCGGCGGCCTCGCCGGTCTGGGCCTCGCCGCGCTCGGCGTCCACTGGTTCGATCTCGCCACCTCGAACGTCGGCCGCCCCTACTGGGTGCAGTTCACCATGGACTACTCCGTCTTCGGCTACTTCGCCGCTCTCTGCATTCTTTGCGGCCTGCTCTTCGGCATGGTGCCCGCTCTGCGCGCCTCGCGCCCTGACCTCAACCAGGTCCTGCAGGAAGGCGCGCGCAGCGTCGGCCGCCTGCGCGGCGGTAAATTCTCAGCCCTCCTCGTCGTGTTCCAGTTCGCCCTCACCCTCGTTCTCCTCACCGGTGCCGGCATCTTCGTCCACAGTCTCCTCAAGAGCCTCGCCACAAACAAATCCATTCCCGCCGGCCAGCTCATGATCGCGCGCATCAACTTCCCCAAAGAACGCTACAAAGATACCGACGCGATCCAGCGCTTCTACGACCAGCTCCTCCCCCGCATCCAGGCCATCCCCGGCGTCGCCCACGTCGCCGTTGTCTCCAATCCTCCCGGACTCGGCAGCGCCGAAGGCCCCATCGAAATCGAGCACGCCCGCGTCAACGATCCCGCCCACCGCCCAATCGCTTCCCGCATCCTCACCTCGCCCGGCTACTTCCAGACCATTCGCCTTCCCCTCCTCACCGGCCGCGACTTCAATGCCCTCGACGGCACCGCCGCCCATCAGTCTGCCATCCTCACCCGCGAAGCCGCCCAGCGCTTCTGGCCCAATCAATCCGCCATCGGCAAGCGCTTCCGCATTTACGACGACAAGAACAAGCCCGGTGACTGGATCACCATCGTCGGCGTCTCCGCCAACATCGTCCAGGACCTCAACGAGCAGAATCCCAAACCCCTCTTCTTCGTGCCCTTCCGCCAGGAAGGCTGGAACGGCATGTCCGTCATCGTGCAGTCCACCGCCAATCCCACCGCTGCGGTCCGCGCCGCCGTGCAGAGCCTCGATCAGGATCTGCCCCTGCGCGACGTCTTCATCCTCACCGATGCCGTCGAGCACCAGCAGTGGTATCTCCAGGTCTTCAGCAGGATTTTCATGGGATTCGCGATCATCGCCCTGCTCATGGCCGCGGTCGGCATCTACGCGGTGCTCGCCCAGGCCACCAGCCGCCGCACCCAGGAAATCGGCGTCCGCATGGCCCTCGGCGCC
>JBAVUB010000141.1:0-1979 GCA_049696575.1 Acidobacteriaceae bacterium
CTGCGGCATCTGCCGGGGCGCCACCGCGTGCTTTCAGCTGCGCCTCCAGCTCGGCGATGCGCTGCCTCATGGCGTCGAGCTCACGCAGGATCGCTGCGTTGTCATTGCTGGGCGCAACGTTACCGCCGGAACTCGCTTCGGAGTTGACCTGTGCAGGAGCTTCCTGCGACTGCGCGGCGAGCGGAGAAGAGAGAAGCGGGAAGCCGAGCGCCAGCGTGACGAGAATCGGAGCGCTGCGCCGCAGACACACGACGAGGGAACGGATTAGCGACATGGGTAATCCTTTGGGTCCTGCTTTGTTTTAAGCCACGCACCTGCGCGGGATTTCCAGCGATGAGCTTATGGCCAAAGTGAAGGCTACCGGTCAAACCGGAAAGGAGGGCGAAAGAAGTCGTCAGGGATTCATAAAGATGCCGATCATGGCAGCGGCGAGGCGGATGCTATTCGGATCCGCCTTCGGGCAGAAAGCGGTAGCCAACCCAGGGTTCGGTCTGGATGTATTCCTTTTGCGTATTGCCCTGGAGCTTTTTGCGCAACTGGCCGATGAAGACGCGGAGGTATTCGGGTTGCTGCGCAGATTGCGCACCCCAGACATTGGTAAGCAGCACGCGGTGGGTGATGACCTTGCCGGCATTGCGCGCGAAGAGCAGCAGAAGGTCGAATTCCTTGGGCGTGAGGTGCACGGCGCGGCCGGAGACGGTGACGGTGTGGGCAGCGGGATCAACGAGAAAGTCGCCGACCTCGACGGGACCATCCTCGGATCGTTCCGGAGCACGGCGGAGATGGGCGCGTATGCGGGCGAGTAGCTCCTGGATGCTGAAGGGCTTGGTGACGTAGTCGTCGGCGCCGGCGTCGAGAGCTTCCACCTTGGCGTGCTCCTGATCGCGCACCGACAGGACGACGATCGGCGTGCGGGCTTTGCGGCGGACGGCGCGACAGAGGTCGACGCCGGTCATGCCGGGCATCATGAGATCGGTAACGATCAGGTCGGGATCCCATTCCTCGAAGAGGCGCAGGGCTTCCTCAGGATCATTGGCGGTGCGGACGTCGTAGCGCTGCGCGGAGAGCGAGGCGCGCAGCACACGCGTGATCTGAATTTCGTCATCGACGACGAGGATGCGTTCGGCCATGGGTCTTGCTGCGGCGATTCCCGGGGCGCCGCGGCGCTGCCGGGGTATGATCGCCTTTCATGGAGAAGGATACGCCGCGCGCGATAAAGATTTTGTTGCGATACGTGGTGCTGACGGTGGCGGCGCTGCTGCTGGTGGAGCTGTTCCGGAAAGTGCCGGTGAACCAGACGACGGTTGCCCTGAGCTTCCTGATGCTGGTATTGGTGACGGCTTCGCAATGGCGACTGGCCTACTCCGTATATCTGTCGGTGCTGTGCGCGTTGCTCTACAACTTCTTCTTCCTGCCGCCGGTGGGACGGCTGACCATTGCCGATACGCGAAACTGGGTGGCGCTGGGGGCATTTCTGTGCAGCAGCGTACTGGTCAGCCACCTGGCGGAGAGAGAGCACCAGCACGCGGAGTCGTCAGAGGCACGGCGGCGGGAAGTGGAGCGGCTCTATGAATTCAGTCAGCAGCTGCTTTTACAGGAGGACCTGCGCGGACTGGCGCGGGTAACTCCGTCAGTAGCCGCGTCGGTTTTCGGCTTTCGCGCCGTAGCGCTGTATGTTCGCGAAGAGGATACGGCGTATTACTCGGATCCGCGCAATGAGTTACTGCCCCTGGTGGATCTGAAGCTGGCCGCCAGCCAGAGTGAGACGGGCGTTGTATCGCGGGACGGCTATCATCTCATTCCCCTGCCGCTGGGACTGCGCTCGCTGGGGGTTCTGGCGGTGACCTATGCCGGATTCTCGCCGCAGACTTACGAGGCGATCGGCAGCCTGGTGGCCATTGCGCTGGAGCGCGCCGCCGCGGTGGAGCGCAGCAGCCGGCTGGAAGCCTCGCGGGAAAACGAGCGGCTGCGGATTGCGC
>JBAVUB010000142.1:0-1894 GCA_049696575.1 Acidobacteriaceae bacterium
GGTGTGACCAAACCGACCGGGTCGATTTACACCTCGTACGGAAGCTTCGGGTCGACCACCGCGGGGGCCACCCTCGGCTACGGAAAGCAGAACTGGGGGAACTTTCTTTCCGTCGACGGATTGAACACGAGCCGGTTCCTCGATGCGCCGGAATTCGTCACGTTCCATGACAAGGGCAACGAGGAGAACGGTTTCGACCGGATTGATTATCAGTTCAACCAGGCGAACTCGCTGCATGTGAACCTCAACTACTCGCGGTCGTGGTTCCAGACGCCAAACACCTACGACAACCTCAATTTCGGGGGCGTCAACCTTGCCGGCCAGGCGGTCTCCGGGCCAACCGATCAGCGGTCGAAAATCGGCACCGTCAACGTGGCGCCGAGTTTCACCCACGTCCTCTCCACTGACTCGGTCTGGAATATCGGGTTCTATTACCGCCGCGATGCCTACAACTACTATCCAAGCGGGGATCCGTTCGCCGATCTCGGGGCGATTCAGACCGAGACCATCGGCCAGAATCGCAGCCTCGCGAATGCAGGCCTGCACACGGACTTCTCGTACGAGAAAGGACACCACAACTTCAAGGCCGGCGCGGTGTACGAGCAGACTTTTCTGAACGAGAACGATTCGTTGGGGATCGTCGATCCCGGTTATCTGGATACCCTCACCGATGCGAACGGGAATCCCTGCATGTCCGGCGGAACGCCGGACCTGCCCCTGGATTCACCCTGCACCGACCTGTATCCCTACGATCTGACACGCGGCGGGGCAAAATACGATTTCGTGGGCCACACGGATATCAAAGAACTGGCGCTCTACGCCGAAGACCGGATCACGCTGGGCAACTGGTTGTTCAACATTGGTATTCGCGGCGACCTGTATAACGGGCTCTCGGATGCGAGCCAGGCGGAACCACGGCTGGCTGCGTCCTACAAAATCGATCGGACGAATACGGTTCTGCGCGGATCCTACGCGCGGACGCTGGAGACGCCGTTCAACGAGAACCTGGTGCTGGCGAGCACCGGATGTCTCAACGCCGTCGTGAATCCGCTGCTGCTCTGCCAGGGCGGCGATACCGGGGCGCTCACGCCAGGCACCCGCAATGAATACCATGCCGGCATCCAGCAGGTAGTCGGGCCGCACTTCGTCATAAGCGGCGAATATATCTGGAAGTACACCAACAATGCTTATGACTTCAGTGTGCTTGGAAACACACCGATTACGTTTCCCATTCAGTGGCAAAAATCGAAGATTCCGGGCTTTGCGCTGCGGGCCAATGTGACGCCGGTGCACGGGTTCAGCGCCTATCTCGTCATGTCGTCCGTGGCGGCGCGCTTCTTCCCGCCGCAGGTGGGCGGCGCGGGAGCGACAGTCGGGCAGACCGGATTACCCTTCCGCATCGACCACGACGAGAAATACAACGAGACGACCCATTTCCAGTATCAGATGCCCTGGAAGCACATGCCGTGGTACAGCTTTAACTGGAGATACGACAGCGGCCTGGTAGCGGGATCGGTGCCGTGCTACAACGTCACCGACCCCAACAGCCTGTGCGCAGGCACGTCCACGACTCTGAATGGACAGCCTGCGGTTGATCTGTCCGGACTGGACGCGGATCAGGAGTTCGAAGCAGGACTGACGTGCAACGGGGTGAGGGCGACGCCGTTTAGTCCGCTGCCGACTCCGTGCCCGGCGAACGAACTGAGCTCGAACCTGGTGCAGGTTCCCGCGCCCGGAAAGGAGGACGACGACCACAATCCTCCGCGCATCCAGCCGCGCAGCCTCTTCGATATGTCGCTGGGCGAGGATGATTTATTTCACGGTGATCGATACAAGTGGGGCGTGCAGGTTTCGGCGATCAACGTCACCGATAAGTACGCGCTCTATAACTTCC
>JBAVUB010000143.1:0-3111 GCA_049696575.1 Acidobacteriaceae bacterium
CGATACCGCGCTCTTCGAATACGGCGACGCTCGCTGGGTGGGCAACGAGGCGGGCCGCGTGACCTACGAGAACTGGAACGTCATCGATCGACATGGCTACCTGCGCTGGCGCCCCGTGGAGGCGGACACCCCGCTGCGCGCGGGCCACTGGTTCTGGCATCCGAATGATGAAGCGTCTCTTAAGAGCCTTGATGAACTCCTCACTACATGGGACGAAACCGTTGGCCACGGCGCGCAGTTGATGCTTGGCCTGGCGCCCGATCGCCGCGGCCTGCTACCAGACAGCGACGTCGCCCGTCTCGTGGAATTTGGCCGCGCGCTGCGCGAGCGCTACGCTCATAATCTCGTCCTGACTCATGCGTCGGCGCCGGCCGATGTAGCCGCGGCGCTCGATGGCGACCCCGACACGTTTTGGTCTGCACCCGAAGGTTCGCACCACTCAATGATCGAGGTCCGATTCGACAAGCCTGTCACGTTCAATCGTGCGTTGACAATGGAGTGGCTGAACGACGGCCAGCGTATTGAGAAGTATTCCATCGACGTCTGGACCGGAAGCTCGTGGAAATCCATCGCCGGCGCCCACGCCATCGGGCATGAAAAGATCGACATCTTCCCCACCGTGACAGGCAGCCGCGTGCGCCTCAACATTTTGTCCAGCATCGATGCCGCGGCCATTCGCGAATTTCAGCTCTATAACGTTCAGCCTTCCGGAGGACGATGAGCAGGTGACCCGCTCTGCGGCCGCTCGAATCCCATTTCTCCTGTGCCTTTTCGCAGCGCTGCCTGTGGCTCTGGCAGCCGGCTCATCGCGTCCGCCGCTTATCCCGCAATCGCGCGAGTTTACGGCGCGCGACGATCTTTCGCTGGCCGCGGGCGTGCGCGTCATTGTTTCTGCAGCCAACGTGGAGGACCGTTTCGCAGCGGAGGATCTGAAAGGTGAACTGAAGGCGCGCGGCATCCATCTGCGCGAATCCGCCACTGCCGTGCGCATTTATCTGTTACGCGACGACTCCGGCCTGGCGCGACACATTCTGCAGCGAGAGGCGTTACAGTTCGACGAAGCTATGCGGCCGGAAGGCTACGTACTGGTAACAGGCAACCACGAGGCCTTCATCATCGCCCACAGCGCGGCCGGAGTTCTTTACGGAGCGCAGACGCTGAAGCAGCTGGTGCGAAATATCCAGGGCAAACCTATTCTTGTCGGCGCGGTGATCCGCGACTGGCCGGCCATGCGCTGGCGTGGCGTTCACGACGACCTGTCCCGCGGGCCGATTCCGACGCTGGAATTTCAGAAGCAGCAGATCCGCACCTTCGCGGCATACAAGCTCAACGTCTACTCCCCCTATTTCGAAAACACGATACAGTACGCCTCCAATCCGCTGCCGGCGCTGCCTGGCGGATCGATCTCCGCGGAGGACGCGAAGGCACTGGTGGAATACGCGCAGAAATATCACGTCACCATTATTCCCGAGCAGGAGGCGTTCGGGCACCTGCACAAGGTCCTCACGTGGCAGCAGTACGCGCCCTTGGCGGAGATTCCCAACGGCGCAGTCCTGGCGCCAGGCCAAGCCGGATCGATGCAGCTCATCGCCCAGTGGTTCGATGAGCTCTCTAAGATTTATCCTGGACCCTTTCTGCACATCGGCGCCGACGAAACCTCTGAGCTGGGTCAGGGACAGACCGCCAACGACGTGCAACAGCGTGGCCTGGGCGCGGTCTACATCGACTTCCTCTCGGGAATTCATCAGGCCCTTGCACCGCTTCATCGCCGCCTCCTCTTCTGGGGAGACATGGCCATGAACAGCCCGGCTCTGGTGCCGAAACTGCCGCACGACATGATCGCGGTGGCGTGGCAATACGATCCCGAGCCGCAGGGCTTTCACCGCTGGCTCGATCCCTACACACAGGCGGGCATGGAAACCTGGGTTGCGCCGGGCGTGAATAACTGGAACCGCGTGTGGCCGGACTTCGATATGGCTCTGCGCAACATTCAGGGTTTCGTCGCCGATGGCCAGAGCGCCGGCAGCACCGGCATGCTGAACACAATCTGGGACGACGATGGCGAAGGGCTGTTCCTCGAGGACTGGTACGGCGTTCTGTTTGGCGCGGCCGCATCATGGCAGCCAGGAAACACAGACATCGTGCAGTTCCAGCAGGACTACGGCCTCGTCTTCCACGCCGACACGACTGGGGACATCGACGAGGCGCAGCGCGCGCTGATCGCTGCGCATCAGGCGCTTGCAGGCGCGGGCCTCGGCGATGCCCGCGACTCATATTTCTGGGTTGACCCCTGGAGCGCTGAGGGCCAGCAGATCGCGGCGAAGATTCGCCCCGTAAGCGCGGAGGTGCGCCTCGATGCGGAGCACGCTCTGACTTTGATCTCCCAGGCCAGGACCAGTGCTCCGCTCCGCGAAACGGACGCGCTCGATGCCCTGGATCTCGGCGCGCGCCGCATCGATTTCCTCGCGCTCAAATTTCAAACGGCCGATCAGATCGCCGACGCCTACCGTCGCCTCTACGACGGCCAAAAGACCCCTGAAATCTCCACCCACACGTCGCGCGACCTGTGGAATCTTTCCGGCGTGAACGGCCGTTGCGAAGACCTGCGCGACGGCTACAGCTACCTGCGAACGCGCTTCAGCGACGTGTGGCTTATGGAAAATCGACCCTTCTGGCTCAACATCGTTACTGCCCGCTATGACGCCGCGGCTCAGTTGTGGGTCGAGCGCAGCGAGAAACTCGCCGCGGCGCGCGAGCAATGGAGCCAGCATCACACCCTGCCCTCACCGGAAGAGATAGGGATTCCGCAGACCCCCGTTGCCCCCTGAGGCTGCCGATGCACACCCTGCCCGCACATCCCACGCACCTGCGTTTGATCGATTTGGCGCTGGTCGCCGTGTACCTCGCCGGCATTACGCTCTTCGGCCTGCGCTTCCGCAAATCGGGGGATCGCTCCCTGCGTTCCTATTTCCTGGCCGACCGCAATCTGCCCTGGTGGGCGATCTCGTTGTCCATCGTTGCGGCAGAAACCAGCACGCTCACGATTATCAGCATTCCCGGCCTGGCGTTTTCCGGCGACTTCGGATTTCTTCAGGTCGCAATGGGCTACCT
>JBAVUB010000144.1:0-2750 GCA_049696575.1 Acidobacteriaceae bacterium
GCGCCAAGTCCAGCCGCTGCAGCCGCGCCCCAACGCTGCTCGCATACCCTTCGCTGAAGATCAGATACAGCACATGCAGAACCGCCGGCTGCCGCTCCCCGCGCTCCTGCGGAGTCGGCGCGCGAAAGGGAACCCTGGATGCCTTGATGCTCTGTTTGGCGCGGCTGATCCGCTGCGCCATGGTCGCCTCGGGAACCAGGAATGCGTTGGCGATCTCCGCCGTCGTCAGTCCGCCCACCGCCCGCAACGTGAGCGCGACGGCCGAGGACGCGCTCAGCGCCGGGTGGCAGCACATGAAGAGCAGAATCAGCGTGTCCTCGGGATCCATTTCCGCCTCGATCTCTTCCACCGGCTCGATCGCCGGTTCCTCCACCGCAATAGCCGTCTCACGCTCGCGGCGCGCGCTCTCGCTGCGCACCATATCCGTCATGCGACGGGAAGCCACCCGAATCAGCCATCCCCGCGGGTTCTCCGGAACCCCTTCGCTGGGCCACTGCCGGAAAGCCGCCAGCATCGCCTCCTGCACGGCGTCTTCCGCCGACGGAAAGTCGCGAAAACGCCGGGCGACCGCACCGAGCACCTGCGGCGCCAGTTCCCGCAGCAGGCGCTCGGATGCGGGGTCCCACCGGCTTATTTTCGCGACATCCGTCACAGTATCTCCGAAGGGGGCGCGCTCATGACCGGACGCACTTCAATCGGCATGTTCAGCGGCGCTCCGCCGAGTCCCGGAGCCGCCGACGCGCGGGCCGCAATCGCATACGCCCGCTCCGGGCTGTCCACGTCCACGATCCAGAACCCGGCCAGAAACTCCTTCGACTCCGGGAAAATTCCGTCCGTCACCGGCACGCCGTCTTTCCCGGCCCGCACCTGCCGCGCCTGATCCGGAAACGAGAGGCCTTCCGCCTGCACCAGCTCGCCGGAATCCCGCAGGTCGCGATTCAGGTTGCGCATGAAGGCGACCATCGCCTGCAGATCGGCCTTCGGCCACGCCGGAACTCCCACTCCCGCCCGCATCGTGTTCATCATCAAAATGTATTTCATGTCCGTATTCTCCTTTGCGTGATGAGCGGCCCACGGCCGCCGTCGTCCTGCTTTGGGTTAAGTCGCGAGCTCAGTTGGCATCCCCGCGGCTCGCGAACTGCCGTACCTCGATCGGCATGTTGGCCGGAATGCCCCCCGGTCCAGGCACCGCCGAAATTTTGGCGGCGATCGCGTAGGCGCGTTCCGGTGTGGCCACATCGACGATCCAGTAGCCCAGTAGGAACTCCTTTGCTTCGGGAAAAACGCCATCCGTCACCGGCAGACCGTCTTTCAAGCCGCGAACGACTTTGGCCTCCTTCGGTTCCGCCAATGGCTGCGTGGCCACGAACTCGCCGGTCTCCACCAGGCCCTTCACGATGGCATTGAGCGTCTGCATCACCGCATCCCGATCGCTCGGTGCCCACGTGCTGTACCCGGCCACACCCGCCTGGGTGCTGGACATCAAAAGAATGTATTTCATCGCGTTTTCTCCTCGCCTGATTTCTCTCAAGCCCTCGAATTGCCTTCGACTAACGCCCCGCATCGCATTGAAACATCCATCGCACGCCGAATGGGTCGTTGAGCGCCCCATAGGTGCCGAAGAACATCTCCTTCAGCGGGTCGGTCACCGTTCCCCCTTCCGACAGCCGCGTAAAGAGCGCGCGCAGTTCCTCGAACGTTGCTCCGCGCAGATAAAGGCAAACGGTATTCCCCGGGACGCGCGGGCGATCCGGCCGCAGCCAGTCCGATGCCGACAGATCGACGTTCCCGCTAACCAGCCGGGCGTTGAGGATCTTCTCCTGCTCCGATGCCGGCATCGCGTCTTTGACCGGAGAATCCTTCACCACGATCTGCGTCAGCTCCCCGCCGAAGCAGGCCTGGTAGAATTCCATGGCTTGTTTGCAGTTTCCGTCGAACAAAAGATACGGGGTCAGGGCCGTCATTGCATGTCCTCCTCTGACTTTTTCCTGGATTCGCAGCCGCGAGCCCGATCAGCCCTCAGTCTGCCTTTTCACCCCGTAGTCGGAGCTCGTTTCGCATTCTCGACATCCCTCGCCCAAAAAGTTCAGGTAAGAATCGAGGGCCGTGTCGAATGGGCGATTTTTCCGGAGGAGTCCGGACCGACGGCGCTACTGTGGCGGTGCTGCGTGTCCGCTGACGCAAAGCCAGTTGTTAGAGAGGAGATCGTCTCCGCGCTGCGTTCCAGATTTCGGCGCTCAAGGGTCAGAACCCGATCCGCGTCACGATTCCCCGTTTGCCTGCGGGATCCGCAGCGCAGCCGGGCTACCCTTGCCCTGCGGACGCGATCGCTTCCCGCTGCAGCTCGTGCAGCTGCCGAATCCCCTCTTCCGCATACCCCATCATTTCGAACAACCGCGTGCGTGCAAAAGGATTGCGCTCGGCCGTCGCCTGCACCTCGACGAAGTTGCCGTCTTCCGTCATGACCAGATTCATATCGACCTCGGCCTGCGAATCTTCCTCGTACGCCAGGTCGAGCAGCACCACGCCCTCGACGATCCCCACGCTGGCCGCCGCCACCAGTTGCTTCAGCGGCGAAGTCTTCAGCGCGCCCGTGGCCATCATGCGGTTGAACGCAATCGCCAGCGCCGCGCACGCTCCGGTAATGGCAGCGGTGCGCGTGCCGCCGTCCGCCTGCAAAACATCGCAGTCCAGAACCACCGTGCGCTCGCCCAGGGCTTTCATGTCGACCACCGCGCGCAGCGACCGCC
>JBAVUB010000145.1:0-4752 GCA_049696575.1 Acidobacteriaceae bacterium
GAGCAGACCATGCGCGAAGTCCGCTCCGCCGTGGGCCTCGCAGGAACAACCGCCCCATGATCGACGAGACCCGTAACCCCGCCGATGCCTCCGCGGTCGCAGGCCAGGACGCGAAGCGCGAAGCGCCTCACGCTGGACCCCAAGTCCCCCACGCCCCCTACGAAAAAACCTCCGCCGACCTCCGCAAAGAAGAAGAATCCGCCTTCCCCTTCTCCGTCATCGTCGGCCAGGTTTACGAAGGCCCCTACGACCTCCTCCTCGACCTCGTCCGCCGCCAGAACATCGACATCTACGACATCCCCATCGCCAAAATCACCGCGCAGTTCCTCGCTTACGTCGAGCACCTCAAGGCCTCCGACGTCGACACCGCCGGCGAGTTCATCTACATGTCCGCCCTGCTCATCCACATCAAAAGCAAGATGCTTCTCCCCCGCTCCCCCCTCGAATCCGAAGGCGAAGCCGAGGATCCCCGCCGCGAGCTCGTCGAGCGCCTCCTCGAGCACGAGCGCTTCCGCAATGCCGCTCAGATGCTCCAGCAGAAGCGCCAGCTCGAAGAAGCCACCTGGACCAATCCCGGCATCCGCGAATTCCGCGAGGCTGCTGAAAACAATGAGGAAATCGCCGCCGACACCCTCGACCTCGTCCGCGTCTTCCGGGAAGTCATCGAGCGCGCCAAAAATCGTCCCGTCCTCGACGTCGAAGAGGACGCCGTCACCGTCCGTCAGATGATCGACTTCATCCGCCGCCGCCTCATGATGGAAGACCGCCCCGTCGCCCTCTCTAAACTCCTCTCCAACACCCGCTCCGTCAATGCCGTTATCGCTATGTTTCTCGCCCTGCTCGAGCTCGTCCGCCTCCAGGCTATCCTCCTCCGCCAGGACCGCGGCTTCAGCGAGATCTACATCAAGAAAAACGAGCAGTTCGAGCAAGCCATCAACGACCGCCTCAGCGTTCGGGATGACTGGAGTTAGGCGCCAGCCTGACTCAGTCATCCCGCTTGAGCCTGCCCTGAGCGAGTCCGCGATTGCGGGGGAGCCGAACGGTACTCGTCCTGGCGTCGGACGTTGAACGCCGAGCGCTACCCCGGTGGCCTGAGCCCGGTGCCCGCCCCCGATTCATCGTCAGTTAACGCCCCGTTCATGCTCCCCTCGAAGAACCGCTGCTAGGTTGGGCTGCACCATCCTCCCTACACCTCGCAGGAGCAACAACAACAATGTCCGCTGGAGCCAAGATTCCTCTCGAATCCGTCGTTGAAGTTCCCGCCGTTCCCGAGCACCCAGCCGCCCTCCTCCACGAAAAAATGGGCAAATCTCCCGGCGCCATCGGGATGATCATCTTCGGCATCGCCCTCCTCGGCGGCCTCGTCTACGCCGGCCAGCAGCTGGCGCACGACCTCTCCGGGACCCACCTCGCCTCCGCCTGGCCCTATGCCCTGTTGGGCCTCGCCCTGCTCATCGCCCTCGGCTTCGAATTCGTCAACGGCTTCCACGACACCGCCAACGCCGTCGCTACCGTCATCTACACTCATTCCCTCGAGCCCCACATCGCCGTCGTCTGGTCTGGCCTGTGGAACCTCATCGGCGTACTCACTTCCTCCGGCGCGGTGGCCTTCACCATCCTCTCTCTGCTGCCCGTCGAGCTGATCCTCCAGGTCGGCAAGGGTGCCGGCTTCGCCATGGTCTTCTCCCTCCTCATCGCCGCCATCATCTGGAACCTCAGCACCTGGTGGTTCGGCCTGCCCGCTTCCAGCTCCCACACCCTCATCGGTTCCATCATCGGCGTCGGCATCGCCAACCAGCTCATGAACCCCCATACCGGTACCAGCGGCGTTGACTGGGAGCAGGCTGGCGGTGTCTTCAAGGTTCTGCTGGTTTCTCCGCTGGTCGGCTTCGGCATGGCCGCGATCCTCCTCCTTATCCTCAAGCTCTTCGTCAAGAACAAGGCCCTGTATCAGTCGCCAAAGGGCACCGAGCCGCCGCCCCTCTGGATCCGCGCCCTCCTCATCCTCACCTGCACCAGCGTCAGCTTCGGTCACGGTTCCAACGACGGCCAAAAGGGCATGGGCCTCATCATGCTCATCCTCATCGGCACCGTCCCCACCGCCTATGCCCTCAACCACGCGGTTGGTTTTAGCCAGGTCCAGACCTTCTCCACCGTCTCCCTGCAGGCCGAGCAGGTCTTCAACCACTACGTCTCGCCCAACGCCGTCATCGGCGACGCCCGCACCAACCTCACCGATTACATCCGCACCAAACAGTTCGACCAGAACACCATGCTGGCTGCCCGCCAGATGGTCGAGGAAATCGACAACGAAGTCCTCCTCTACAAATCTCTCAACACCATCCCCGCCAGCCAGCAACAGAACGTCCGCAACGACATGTACGTCGTCAGCGAAGCGCTGCGCCTCATCGCGAAATACCCCGGCAAGAATGGCGCCCCCACCTTCACTGCCGCTGAGAACAAGACCCTCGGCAGTTACAAGAAGCAGCTCGACAACGCCACCAAGTTCATCCCCACCTGGGTCAAGGTTGCCGTCGCCATCGCTCTCGGCCTCGGCACCATGGTCGGCTGGAAACGCATTGTCGTCACCGTCGGCGAGAAAATCGGCAAGGAACACCTCACCTACGCTCAGGGCGCCGCCGCCGAAATCACCGCCGCCATCACCATCATCGCCGCCGACCAGTACCACATGCCGGTTTCCACCACCCACGTCCTCTCTTCCGGCGTCGCCGGCACCATGGCCGCCAACGGCAGCGGTCTCCAGCTCTCCACCATCCGTAACATCGCCCTGGCGTGGGTCTTCACTCTCCCCGTCGCAGCCCTGCTCGCCGCGGGCATCTTCTTCGTGATGCGCCAGTTCATGTGATCCACAGCACCCCTCACCAAACCGCGGCGCTTTCGGTACTATCGAGAAAGCGCCGTTTTCGTTTGCGCGGCGCTTTCCATCCGATCCCTCGATGAGTCTTAAAGCCCGCATTGAAGCCGTCATTTACGCCGCTGAAGAGCCCGTCACTCTGCCCCAGCTCGCCTCCCTCTTCCGCGAAGAAGCCCTCCTCAGCTGCGCCGCCCGCGTCGCTCCCGCGCCGGACGATGTCTCGTCTGCTGAACCAGACCCGGCCGAAGCGGCCGTCGCAGACCTGCTCCCGCCTGCCACAGAGCCAACCAACGTCGAGTCCCAGGAATCCCCGGCCGACGATGCAAAGAAAGCTGCCCGCCAGCTCGATCGCGAAATCCGAGACGAAATCCGCACCCTCGTCGACGAACTCATCGCCGACTACAACGCCCCCGACAGCGGCCTCGAAATTCGCGAAGTTGCCGGAGGCTTCCGCATCGGCACCCGCCCTGAGAATCACGACGCCGTCCGCGCCTTCATCAAAACTCTCAAGCCGCCCCTCCGGCTCTCCCTCCAGGCGCTCGAAACCCTCGCCGTCATCGCCTACAAGCAGCCCGTCACCGCTCCTGAAATCGGCGAAATCCGCGGCGTTGACGCCTCTGGCGTCCTCGGCTCCCTCATCGCCCGCAAGCTCATCGCCACCGCCGGACGCAAACGGGTCGTCGGCCGCCCCATCCTCTACAAGACCACAAAGGAATTCCTCCTCCGCTTCGGTCTCAAAGACGTCAACGAGCTCCCCTCCATCGAGGAATTCGAGAAGATGGCCGCCGACCTTGCTGATTCTGACCTCCCCGAATCCGATGGAGAAAACGCAGTCGCGATAGAAGAAGAACTCCCCTTCGCCCAAAACGAAATCGCCGAACTCGAAGACGCCGAGCCCAGCGACGACCCCGAAGCCGCAGAGACAGAACCTGCCCCCACCTCCGAACCCGACGTCGCCGAGCAGCCAAAGTGAATTGGTAAGGGAAGACCCGCCAAACAAAGGGAAGGGCCCGGCAAACAGCAAGCCGCCTGCCCCCCGATGCGACGAAAAAACAGCATGCCGGCGGCCAGGTTCACCCCACAGCAAGAAGCTAGCTCCCTGGCGTCCCCACAGTCAACCACTCAATCCCGTGTCTCAACCCGAAGGTACTGTTGAATCCCATTTTGGGAGAAACACGGCCGCCGCAGTGCCTTTTCTCTCAAGCTCTTCCGCCGTGCAGTCTTGAGCTTGATGGATTGGGCCTTAGCCCTGTGGCGTTTTACATGGCCACGGATTCAGCTGTGCCAGAAAGATTGTCAATGGATCGGGGCTTATTAGCCCCGGTGGGACGAATTCCTTGCACGTAAACGATCAGCGACCGGCTGCCGGAGGAAAAATCAACATCAGACGGGCCGGCAGAGGAACAGCATCGGCGAAGAGACCGGCATAGCACCGAACCACCCGGTAAGCGGCAAGCACCCGTTGCAACGCCAAAAAACAGCATGCCGGCCGCCAGGTTCACCCCACAGCAAGAAGCTAGCTCCTTTGCCATCACCGCTGTCAATGACCGGATCCCTTGTCTCAACCCGAAAGTACTGTTGATTCCCGTTTCGGGAAAAACACCCTCCCAGCGTTGCTTTTTCCCCGGACTCCCTCAGTCGTGCAAGACTGAGTTGGATGGATTAGGGCCTTAGCCCTGAGGACTCAACCCCTTGACCACCAACGATCCCGCACACGAGCCAGATCCCCAGCGCCTGCAAAAGATCATCGCCGCCGCCGGCATCGCCTCACGCCGAAAAGCCGAAGAGCTCATCACCGCCGGACGCGTCCAGGTCAACGGCCAAACCGTCACCGAGCTCGGCGCCAAAGCCGACCCCGCCCACGACCACATCCGCGT
>JBAVUB010000146.1:0-3248 GCA_049696575.1 Acidobacteriaceae bacterium
GAGCAGCATCGCGCCTACATTGCCAAAAACCCCGTAAAGGCCGGACTCGCGGCTCGCCCAGGCCAATATGCATTTTGCTACGAATATCTCGCTGAGCAGAAGAAACGCAGGGGCTAAAGCCCAAATCATTTTCCGGCGCTCTGCGGCGCGGCTCAAAGCCGCGCCCTGATACAGAACACGATTGACCAGTGACTTCGGCGCCCCAGGGCCCGCCCCGAACCGCCCGCATCTCGGCACCTTCGCGCACCGCCCAAAACCGCCCGCACCACGCCTCGTATCAGGGCGTGAGTTTACTCACGCCGAAACCACCTGTTTTTTTCCAAAAAACAAAGAACGCGGCGCGAGCCGCGATGAAACCCGATCAATGCGAACCCGCCCGCAACCCCGCACCACGCGCACCATCCCGGACCACCCACGCCAAGCCTCGTATCAGGGCGTGAGTTCACTCACGCCGAAACCAATCCGCTCTTTCCCAAAAAACAAAGAAGGCGGCGCAGCCGCGTTCAGTTCCTACTTTAATCCCCGTTCGAATTACGGCCCGGAATTCCACAGACCAGATGATGTATATCCTTACTTATGGTCGAAGGCTTGTTTGAAGGAGAGAAATCGACTTCCTCTGCAACCGGGTCGCCTGGCCCGATCCTGCGCAGAGTCGTCTGCGCGCCCGGATGCTACGACAGCAAAAAGTGCGGAAACTCGGAGGCTTGTACATGCCATCGATGCGGAGGCGATGCTCATGGTAAAGGGAAGAAATATGCTTCGGACCACGGCTATCTAAAGCCCCCGTCTTATTCCAAGGAGCCACAGCCTTTCGATGGGTGGCTTTTTCACGAGGCGCGTCCTAATCCAGTTGAGGATGTTGGCCGGCCCTATTCGAGTATCTACCTCTGCCACTAGGCTAGAGACCCGACGAAGGCCCTCGCCGCAGCCGTATTCTCCAACCAACCTATCCCAATCAGGCAAGAAATTGCGTA
This sequence comes from Acidobacteriaceae bacterium, assembly GCA_049696575.1. Lineage (GTDB taxonomy): Bacteria > Acidobacteriota > Terriglobia > Terriglobales > Acidobacteriaceae > Palsa-343. Next base: position 975 of record JBAVUB010000146.1, read on the forward strand.
CCCCAGGTCCCGATTTTTGGAACTGGGATAGCACGCACACCACGTGACCTGCCTATCAGGGGTGCGCTCAATTCGGGGCTCCATCTGTATCTGGTGAACTTATAAGGAACGCCAGGACCTCGCGCGCGCGGGAACGAATTGCCCGAGTTGGCGTCACTACGAGGGAAACGCTCGGCCAAAGATGCGCCGGACGGTCTTTGAGATAAGGTGATTTCTCGGGCACCATCTGCCCCGGATAATCGAGGACCAGCTTGAGCTTCTTCGACCCCGCCGAACGATGTTCAAACAAACAGGGATCTGCCGGCAGCATTTCTTCAACTTTCCTTGGGTACATCGGGGCCCTTCGTGGGTGGACTAGACCTTCGTAAATGCCAATGTCCAGAGCGGAGAGGAGGAACTTAAAGGCGTCGATCACTGACGGCGTCCCGCTCTCCAATTCCGCTCCAACGTGGTCGGAATCCATCGTGAAGACCAGCACTGTGGAAAAACTGCGGCTCAGTTCTTCGGGACCAGGACTGAATCTCCCTAAATCACATCGAAACCGCAGAATTCCCATAGTCTCAAAGGGAAACTCGCTCGCAAGCACCGCAGTTGCAAACGCGTCGAGCGTCGCCAGTCCGATACGTACAAACTCCGGCGGGCTCAGGAAGGCAATTTCACCTTCGTGCTCAGGGAATTCGGCAAAGACAAACTCGTTCCACTCCAATGCCAAAGGCGACGGCCGCAAATTCCCTTGACTGCTGCCCTCTTCCTGCCGCTTCTTGAAGCCCTTCAGTATCCTGTCTTTTTCTTCGTCCGTCAGCTTGGGCCATCGTCTTTCATCCATCACACAACTCACCCCGCAATCCAAGTTCACTTTGCGCTAACCACTGCCGCCCGGAATCTCTAAACGAGAATTCTACGACCCAGCACGACCGTCACCCCGCAGATTCCCGCCCACTCGTTCTCTTGTTCCCTCGTTCCCTTGTTCCCCGCCTTTCTGCTACCCTCATCCCAAACCGTGACCACCGAAAAAAACAAGCTCTATTACGGAGACAACTTCGAAGTCCTCCAGCGCTACGTCAAATCGGAGTCGGTAGACCTCGTCTACCTCGACCCGCCCTTCAACTCCCGACAGGACTACAACGTTCTCTTCGCCGAAAAAGACGGCTCGCAGTCAAGCTCGCAGATTCGAGCCTTCGAAGACACCTGGGAGTGGAACATCGACGCCCAGCGCTCCTACGAGTTCATCGTCGAGCAGGGCGGACGCGTTGCCGACGCCCTCCGCGCCTTCAAAACCTTCCTCTTCAACTCCGACATGATGGCGTATCTCGCCATGATGGCTCCGCGCCTCGTCGAACTCCGCCGCGTGCTCAAAGAAACCGGCTCCATCTATCTGCACTGCGACCCCACCGCCAGCCATTACCTAAAGATTTTGATGGACGCAGTGTTCGGTCCGCAGTTCTTTGTGAACGAAATTACATGGAAGAGAACAACCGCGCACGCTGACGAGAAACAAGGCAGGAAAGCATTCGGAAACGTATCGGATATCTTGCTCTTCTATTCAAAAAGCGCAGACTATACCTTCACATATCAATATCAACCGTATTCCGAGGAATACCTAAAGAAATACGGCTACACGGATGCCGGGGGCCGTAGATACCGACTGGACAACCTAACCGGTCCGGGCGGAGCCGCCAAGGGAAACCCGAGCTACGAGGTAATGGGAGTTACTCGCTTCTGGCGCTATTCAAGGGAGAGGATGGCCCAGCTTATCGTGGAGGGACGAATCATTCAAACCAAACCCGGAAGCGTGCCCCAGTACAAGCGCTACCTAGACGAAATGCCGGGAACTCCACTTCAGAATATCTGGGATGACATCTTCCCCATCAACTCCCAAGCCCAAGAACGCCTAGGCTACCCCACCCAAAAACCCGAAGCCCTTCTCGAACGCATCATCAAAGCCAGCTCCAACGAAGGCGACGTAGTCCTCGATCCATTTTGCGGCTGCGGCACCACCGTTCAAGTCGCCCAGCGCCTCAACCGCCGATGGATCGGCATCGACATTACCCACCTCGCCATCGGCCTCATCAAGAAGCGCCTCTCCGACGCATTCGGCCCCGAAATCAAATCCACCTACGAAGTAATCGGCGAACCCACCGATTACCAAGGCGCAGCGCAGTTAGCCGAAGAAGACAAATACCAGTTCCAATGGTGGGCGCTCGGCCAGGTCGGTGCCCGTCCCACCGACCAGAAGAAGGGTGCAGACCGCGGCATCGACGGCCGCCTCTACTT
>JBAVUB010000147.1:0-1629 GCA_049696575.1 Acidobacteriaceae bacterium
GCGGAACTGGCGGAGATCAGCAAGGGGCTGGCAGAACGCGCGGCGAAAGGCGACATCTTCGCGTATTTCAAGCACGAAGAGGAGCCGATGGGCGCTTTGTGGGCGGCTTCGGTGCTCGCGTCTGCGCAGGGGCGCGCAGCGTGAATGCGCTGCCGGCGCTTCGGGTCGATGAAGATGCGCACTGGCTGACGGAGTTTATTCCGCGGCGCTGGCTTCGCAACGGACATCTGCAAACACTGGCGGGCAATTTTCTGCCGCGGCATCTGACGCTGCCCGAACCGGAGCCGCTGCTGGTGGAAGTGGACGGTCCAGTGAGCGGGTACGGACCGAGCCAGGTGCTGTGCCATTGCCACTGGCAGCCGCGCGAGGGGCGCAGCCAGCGGCTGACCGTGGTTCTGGTGCACGGGCTCGAAGGTTCGTCGAATTCGCAGTACATCGTGGGCAATACGGCGCGCGCGCTCGCTGCCGGGCTGAATGTAGTGCGCATGAATATGCGTTCCTGCGGCGGGACGGATGAGCTTTCGCCGACGATTTATCACTCTGGGCGATCGGGCGATGTGGGGCGAGTCTTCGAGGCCATTGTTCGGGAGCAGCGGCTCGAAGCCGTTGCGCTGGTCGGCTATTCGATGGGCGGAAATCTCGTGCTGCGCTGGGCGGGAGAGGTGGGTGCGAATCCGCCACGCGCATTGAAAGCCGTAGTGGGTATTTCGCCGCTGATGGATCTGGCGGCTTCGTCGGCGGCGCTGCATCGTCCACAGAATCGTCTCTATGAGCGGCATTTCCTCCGTTCGATGATTGCGCGGGTACGAAGGCGGATAACGATGTACCCACGGATTTATGCGGATGCGGCGCTCGATCGGATTCACACCATGCGGCAGTTCGATCATCACATCGTCGCGCGCTACGGAGGCTTCGCGGACGCCGATGATTACTACTACAGCGTGGCCAGCTCGCATTACGCGGGATCGCTGCGGGTGCCGACGCTGATCGTGCATTCACTCGACGATCCGTTTATTCGCATGCTGCCGCAGACGCGCGAGGCACTACTCGGGAACCCGCACGTGACGTTCCTCGAGACGCAGCACGGAGGGCATTGCGCTTTCCTGGGGCGGTCGAGCGCGACAAACAGCGATGGCCGATGGGCGGAGAAGACGCTGCTGGGATTCCTCACCCAGGAGGATCCGGAACGTGCGGGGGCTTCGGCGCATGGAAGCTGACTGGGCGGCTGAAGTCGGCGAAGGTCTCGGTTTCATCGATGTGGACTGGACGGGATTTGTCGATCTGCGGAAGCGTCCTGAAGAGATCGAGTCGATTGCGGAGACCGTCGAGAGTGCGGCGTTACGCGATGTGCTTCTGCTGTTGAACGGTCCTGACTCGCCGGTGTTCACATCGAAATGCGATGGTTGGGCGCTGGCGGCAGAGGAGATCGACCCTCTGGAGTTCGACTGCGCTGCGACGGAAGCTGCGGTTGGGCTGGCCTCCTGGATCGACGTGGTTGCGCGCGACCCGAAGTTCTTCGGCTTGTTCGAAGAGCATGAGGCCTGGGTGCGCCGCGCCGTCGAGCGCATGCGGGCGATGCCAGGGTCGCGTGGCCGCGTGGATCTGGTGATTCGCGGCGCAACGTCGGGC
>JBAVUB010000148.1:0-2044 GCA_049696575.1 Acidobacteriaceae bacterium
GTGGCCATGTCTATCCTTATTGGAACATACCCGCCCCTCCCCAGCGAAGTTGATGGATTCAAGGGCGGTTAGAGCGCAGTGAACGGTAATTCAAAGCCGCTAATCGGCTGCGGCGGGCGCGGCTGCGAGGCTGTAATGCGACGCCATATAGCGCGGCCCCTTCGACGATTGGGCCAGCACCCGCACATCCACACCCCTGCCCTCAAGGCGAACCTGGATGCCGGTATGAGGCGCCAGATGCGCCAGAACATTCTTGTCCGGCAGCGCCAGTGAGGCATGATTCTGCGGTGCGAGAAGCGCGTGGACCACGCTCAGAAGCGCCGCATCGCTGAATCCGGGGCGAAGCCGATACGGCTTCCCATCCAGCAGAATCGTGTAGTATTTGTCGCCGCGATGGTTACAGTTTGCGTAATACGGATCGGGCGCGCAGGTAGCCGTGCCCAGGTAGGTGGCCTCACGATAGTCGGGAAGCGGCGGCCTCTGCACCGAAACCACCTGAGCCGCAGCCGAGCCGCAGCAGAAAGCGCAGACCATGAGACTCGCGGCGCACCGATGCACGCGCGAAGTCTACCAGAAGCGAACCCGTCGCGACGGTGAATTCTCCCGCTGCGGCATTTGCTCCGTGCCGCCAACGAACACGTTGTGTGGTTTTGCCTCCCGGCCCCCAGCTACAGGCTGCTCTCCTCAGCTCTTGCTCTTCGCCCGCCCGGCCACCATGTTGACCGTGCCTTCGTGCTTGTCGCGAATCACCGTGAGCTGCAGCTGCTTGCCGCGATTGGCGTGGACGGTGTGCGTCCACTGGTTGGTCGTCGCGATCGCCTGCCCGTTCACCTTCGTGATCACGTCGCCGGCCCGCAGTCCCGCTACAAACGCCGGGCTGTTGTCGTCCACACGCCTCACCAGCAGGCCGGAGCCGTCATGCACGCCGAAGAAGTTCGCCAGCTGCGGCCCCAGCATGTCGAGATCGAGGCCGGTATAGAACGGGTTTGAGGTCAGGGAAGAGAAAATCCCGTCGCCGACGCTGTTTCCGGTTCCCGCTGCCTGCGTCGTATCGTTGTCAGGATCCGGTACCGGAATATGCTGCGACCACGCATTCGCCTCAATGGTCGCGCGATCGGCCAGCTGCACCGTCAGCACCCACTGTTGCCCGTCGCGGCTCACCAAAAGGCTTACCGAGTGCCCCGCCGGGGTATCGTGCAGCATCCGGGTCAGCTGCGCCTCGCCCACAATGGACTGGCCGTTCATCTCGAGGATCACATCGTGGACCTTCATGCCCGCCTTGTTCGCGGGCGCGTCATGGTCCACCGTGGTCACCTCCACGCCGCGCGCCTCTTTCAGCTTGAGCTGCGCCGCGCTGGCGGTGTCCACGTCGCGCATTCCCACTCCCAGGTAGCCCTGGGACTGGTTGAGCATCGCCGGGTCCTGGCCCGGTATGGTGATGTGCTGCTCGCCAGACGCCATCGGCGACCCATCGGCGCCCAGCAGACCCTGCTGCCCATGAACCACGTGCGGCAGGGAAAGACAACAGGCGGTCACCGCCGCGACAGGAACGAACCTTAGCATCGGCCTCGAAAAAATGTTCATACTCAGCCCCTCAATTCTGCCCAATGGTCTGACGAACCGGAGAAACCGGAGGTCAACCGGCGGCTGCCGCTCTCCATGGTACGAAAGGGGCAGCCCGGTTGTCTCTACTGAATTTGCGCAACCTGCTCGAGATACTGCCGCGAGACGTTCCGGATGTGCGGATTCTCGTCCTCGGTGGCCACCGTTTGCAGCACCTCGCGGACGCTCGAGTCGGCTTCGACCGGCTCCAGCAGCCCGATCGCCTCAGCGCGTACGCCGGCATCGCGGTCGTGGAGCAGGGCTTCCAGCACCGCATCCCGCACCCGATTGTCCATGGGGATGTAGGACTCCAGCCCTTCCAGCGCCTTCCGCCGCACGCCGGCATCTTTGTCGTAGCGGAGCGCGACCATCAGCGCGTTGCGGATGGGGCCGCCGGAGCACTCATGCCCGGCCCGGCATTCCTGCGCCAGCAGGTTCACGG
>JBAVUB010000149.1:0-5689 GCA_049696575.1 Acidobacteriaceae bacterium
AAATCACCGCGCGCCACGATCCGAAGTCGAGCGTCTGGCGATGCTCGGTCGGGCTTTCTGAAACCCCCTGCAGCTTGCCCTCGAAGCTGAGCCGCGCCAGTTCGCGATCCATCGGCGCAGCGATGGCATAATTCAGCGCGAAGGGCGCCAGCGCATCCTTGTCGAGACGCGGCGCACCGAGCGGCTCGTTGACCGTCGCCGTGAAGTCCATGCCGAAAGGCGAGAAGCCAATGGCGCCGTGACCGAGCGCGGCGAAAAAGTACCGCGCATAGGGCGGCTGGTTGCCGGTCTCAGGAATGAACAGCGCATTGTCGGCTCGGCCGTAGAGTTCCAGGTAGCGCGTGTAGGCGTCGTAGTTCGGGTTATAGATGTCCGGCGACAGCACGTCGAGGGCAGGAGCCGCGATCTTCCAAAGGTCGAGCACGTTGTCGGTGGGTCCGCCGCTTTCGTAGCTGCCGCGTTTCGGATGGAACGGATCGCGCAGGGCTGCGTTCGCGTACATCGGCAGCGGGTCGATGGCTTTGCCGGCCGCGGCGACCTCGCCGATATGGTGGGCAACATTCCAGGCGTGGAAAAACTCATCGGCATCGTCGCCGAAAACCTGCTGCCATGTGCCCGGCTGCTTGTGGAGGCCGGTAATGAGCTCAGCCGGGACGGGCCCCTCGAAAAGCCGCTGCGCCGTCGGCGAATAATCGCGAATGCATCCCCAGGTTCCTGCTTCGTTCTCCACCTGTACCATCAGGACCGTGTGTTGCGGATCGGCGCCCTTCAGGCGGCGCATCAACGCTGTGAAGGCTGCGCGGTCGGCATCGAGCGTGGACTGAAAAAGCGGCGACAGCGAATCCATGGTGCGCCCGTCGGAGCAGATCACGCGCGGATAGCGAGCGTTGTCCAGCTTGATCCACTCCGGCGTGTAGTGCCCGCTGCCGTTCTTCCATGTGCCAAACCACAACAGCACCAGGTGAACCCGGTGCTGGCGAGCCTGCTGGAGGAGCGTGAGCAGCACCGAATCGTCGAAGTGCCCAGGGCTCGATTCGAACTGCTCCCAGTAGATGGGCATTTCCACGGTGTTGGCGTGGAGAGCCTCAATGGCCGGCCAGACCTTCGGCAGCATCGCGGGCCAGGCGCTGGAGTTGTTCACCTGTGCGCCGAGCATGAGGTACGGCGCGCCATCGACCATCAGGGCATAGCGGGCGTCACGCTGCTCGATACGCGGCAGGCTGGATTGCGGTGCGGGTGCTTGCGCGCGCAACGAAAGAGCGACCGCGCAGGCCAACGCACCACCTGCAAAGAACCACGACCGAAACACAATGCGAGCCACAGGGAATGCTCCTCGATGGTGAAGAGGAATTATAGCGATAGCGGATCGCTCGAGCCTGGGCAGCCGAGTCACCGCTCCGTTGACGATTCGCGCGTGCTGATCCCCAGCGCCTTCATCTTGCGGTAGAGATGGCTGCGCTCGAGGCCCAACGTTTCCGCGGCGCGGCTCATGTTGCCGTTGCAGTCGTCGATTTTCTTCAGGATGTATTCCCGCTCGTAGGCGTCGCGCGCCTGCTGCAGCGTGTCGAAGTCGCCCGCGCGCCCGGCGCTGCGATGCACCAGCATGGGAAGATGGCGGCGCTCGATGCGCTGCGCGTGAGGATTGAGGATGAACACGCGCTCGATGACGTTCTTCAGCTCGCGCACGTTGCCCGGCCAGTGATACTGACGCAGCAACTCGATCGCGTCGTCGGCAATCTCCACCCGCGGCCGACCGTATTCACGCCCGAAACCGCGTAGAAAATCGCGCACCAGCAGCGGAATGTCTTCGCGCCGGTCGCGCAGCGGCGGCACGTAAAACGGGATCACGTTCAGCCGATAGAAGAAATCCTCGCGGAAATTCCCCTTGGCGATCTCGTCTTCCAGCTCCTTGTTGGTCGCCGCAATCACCCGCACGTCCACGCTGATGGCCTGCAGCGCGCCCACCGGAACGAAGCGCTGCTCATCAAGCGCGCGCAGCACCTTGGCCTGGGTTTTCAGGCTCATGTCGCCCACTTCATCCAGAAAAAGTGTGCCGCCATTGGCGCGCTCGAAGGTCCCGCGCTTTTCCGGAGGCCCGCCGCTGATGGCGCTGTTGCGATAGCCGAACAGCTCGCTCTCGATGTAGTCCTCGGGAATCGCCGCGCAGTTCAGCTCCACGAAGACGCGGTCGCTGCGCAGGCTTTCCTCGTGAATGGCGCGCGCGATCAGTTCCTTGCCCGAACCCGATTCGCCGTAGATGAGCACGCGGCCGTTGGTCGGCGCCATCAGCTTGATCTGCTGCCGCAGCGCACGCGCCTGCACGCTCTCGCCGGTGATTTGCTGCTCGAGCGAAAGCTGCCGCCGGAACTCCAGGTTTTCCGTGCGCAGCCGCTTCGCCTCGATCGCGTTTTTCACCACGATCAGCGTGCGCTCCAGCATCAGCGGCTTTTCCAGCAGGTCGAAGGCGCCCAGCTTGGTGGCCCGGACGGCGGTTTCAATGGTCGCGTGGCCCGAGATCACGATCACTTCCGGCCGCGACTCGGCATCGAGCGCGCGCAGTTCGCTCAGAACTTCGAGGCCGTCGCGGTCGGGCAGCCAGATGTCCAGCAAAAGTACGTCGTACACGGGATCGCGCGCCTGGGCCAGCGCGTCCGCCGCCGTGCCCGCGCTCGCAACGGAGTAGCCTTCCTCGCGCAGAATCTCTTCCAGAGACTCGCGTATCTCCGCTTCATCGTCCACGATCAGGATATGGTTCATCAGGTCCCGGGGTTCAGACGGCCCTGGTCAGCGTTGCGGCCGGCGCGGTCTCCACGCCATTCGTCTCCGCCAGCGGCAATTCGATGATAAAGCGCGCACCTGCGGGCACATTATTTTCGGCGCGGATCGATCCGCCGTGGTCCTGCACGATCTTCGCGACGATCGAGAGCCCCAGCCCGGTTCCCCGCTGCCGCGTCGAAAACCACGGCAGGAAAAGCCGCTCGCGCATCTCGTCGGTCAATCCCGGCCCGGTGTCGGCCACGATAATCTCCGCCATGCCCGGGCGTTCCCCGGCGCTGGTCTCGATCGAAAGCACGCGCAGCAGGCTCTCCTGCATCGCCTCCGCGGCATTGTCGATCAGGTTGGCGACCGCGCGCCGCAGCGCTTCGGGGTCGGCCATCACCGGCGGCAGATTCGGGTCCAGATGCTTCTCCACGCGAATGCTCTGGATGCGCCCCTCGAAGAGCAGCACCGCGCTGTCGACGATTTCGTTCAGATCCGATGAGAGAGGATGCGCGACTGGAAACTCCGCGAGCGCGGCGAACTGGCCCACCAGCGTGCGCATCGACTCCACCGAACCCAGGATCACATCGCAGCACTTGCGAATCACCCCCGCCGACTCCGGCAGCCCGCGCTCAACGTGGCGGCGAATGCGCTCCGCCGAAAGCGTAATCGGCGTGAGCGGGTTTCTGATCTCATGCGCGACCCTTTGCGCAACTTCTTTCCACGCTGCCTGCCGCTGCGCGTGCAGGAATTCCGACAGATCCTCCAGCACCAGGATGGAGCCGTGATTCTGCCCGTGCGGCGGATCCACCGCGGCCAGCGTCACGGAAAGATTGACCATCCCGCGCGACGTGCGCAGTTCAAACTCCGACGAAGCCACGCCCATGCGGCGTGCGCGGCGTTCCAGGCGCGTTAGCTCTTCGTTGAATTCCGCAGGCAGCAGCGCGTCCAGCGAAACTCCAGCCAGGTCCGGCTGGCCTTCCAGCCGCAGCAGCTCGGCGAAGGCCCGATTGCCCAGCACCACCCGCCGCGATGCATCGAGCGTCACCACTCCGGAAGGAATGGTTTCGAGGATGGTCTCCAGTTCCTTGCGCCGCGCCTCGACCGCCAGGTTCGCAGCCAAAAGCTCGCGCGCCGAAGTCTCCGCCAGCAGTCGGCTCTGCTCCAGATCGGCGGCCATAGCATTGAACGAACGCACCAGCTCCGCCATTTCGGCGGTGGCCTCAACGGTCACGCGATGGCTGTAGTCGCCCCTGCCGATCTCCACCGTCGCATCCGCCAGCGCCTCCAGCGGCCCCGTCATCTGCCGTGACACATTCAGCGCCAGCCAGCTGCTGGCAAAAAATACCAGCGCCGTCAGCATCAGCAGCAGCAGAAAATACGTCATGCGAATAATCCGCCGCTGCCGGTACAGCGCCCAATATTGGCTCGTCCCGGTGCTCAGGTCCGCGACAATAGCGTTTAGGCCTGCTGGCATCGGCAAGCCGGCGACGACCACCCCTCCACCCGGAAGGCTCGCCGCGCCTAATGCGTATTCCGTCCTGCCCGCTACCAGCATCGGCTCGTCAGACCGCTGCGCCGCTTTCAGGATCGCGCCCGTCAGCGGTTGCCCAGCTTCAATCCGCTGCCGGTCGTCGTCATTCAGCCACGAACGCACTTCTGCGGCGCCGGCCGTTTGCGGCAGCTGGTAAGCGGCCACCGGCGCCGAATCGCGATACAGGACGGCAAATCCCCCCTGCAGCGTGATCTGGTGCACCCGCATCTCGTTCACAATGCCTTCGCGATCCCCGGCTCCGAAGGCGGACGACAGCGCCTGCGACCGCGCCATGCTCTCGGCCTCCGAGCGGGCGTTCAGCGACGCATAATGCGAGAGCTCCATCGCGATCTTCGTCGAGTCGTCCCGGACCTCGGAAGCCGGCTCGGAGAACCACCTGTCAATCGAGCGGTTCATCAGCAAGAAGCTAAACAAAAACATGAAGAGTGCCGGCACGAACGACAACAGCAACGCGCCGATGAACATCCGCGTCCGCAGCCGCGCCCCCAGCACCTGACTGCGCTGCTCGGCCAGCAGCTTGATCAGGTTCCGCAACAACAGCACCAGTACCGTAACGAACAGCAGAAACACCAGCACCGAGAGCGACGTCAGCAGGAAAATCTCTCCGGTGGTGGTCGGATTTAGCGAGCGAACGTTGAACGCGTTGAGCGCGATCAGCAGCAACAGCAACACGAACACCACGACCGCCAGCAGGATCAGCGTCGTCCGTCGGTGCCTGATTTCAGCCAAATCGGTGGTCCGCCTTCAAAATTACCGATGATTATAGGCTCGCCGATTGCCCTAACCTGCTGTTTCTTCAGACGGAACCAGCCCGGTCAGGATGCGCGTCCAACCCGGAGGCCGCGAACCGCATCGAACCGGGGCGATATGACCGACAATCGAGTTTTCCTTCCTGGGACCGCGCTGGCCCTGGCGTGTGCACTCCTGCTCGGGGGCTGCAATAAGAACACTCCCCAGGCTGGGAATACGACCACGCCCGCGCAGCCCACATCCGCCGGCAATCCTCCTCCCCCTCCACCGGATCAGACCGCAGCGTCGACCCCACAGGCCGGGGTTCCGCCAGCAACTTCTCCCGCTCCCGCAACGCCGCCGCCGGCCACCGTGGTGATTCCGGTGGATACCCGTCTCCGCGTTCGCCTGGATGAGGACCTCGGTTCGAAGATCAGCCAGCCCGGCCAGTCCTTCGCAGCAACGGTCGCAGACGATGTGGTGGTCGATGGCCAGACGGTGATCCCACGCGGAGCCCACGCCGAGGGAACGGTCATCGACGCAAAAGCGCTGGGACACTTCAAAGGCGGCGCACTGCTTGAGCTGCGCCTGGAGCGGGTGCGAACGAACTGGGGCAGCTATCCCGTAGCCACCAGCACCATGGAG
>JBAVUB010000150.1:0-16697 GCA_049696575.1 Acidobacteriaceae bacterium
CACCATCACAGACTTCTCCATCTCCAGAATCAAACCCGGCGTGATGTGGACCGTCAGCAGTAACGGCCAGATCTACAACACAATCGACCACGGCAAAGTCTGGACCAACGTCACCAACATCGCGGACCTGCCGCCCCACACCAACTTCAACACCATCGAGGCAGGCGATGACGTCAACACCGCCTATGTCGCCGCCCGCATCGGCGGCGGCCGCGGCGAGACTGTGCCCCCCGATGAAGATGCCGATGTGCCGCTCATCTGGCGCACCACCGACGGCGGCAAGACCTGGACCAGCATCGTCAACGGCCTGCCCAAAGACGAGCGCACCGGAAGCTGGGTGAATACTCTGCGTGTCGATCCCGGCCAGCCTGGCCTGCTCTTCGCCGGCACCGAGACCACCGTCTGCGTCAGCTTCGATAACGGCGATCATTGGCAGTCGCTGCGCCAAAACCTGCCCAGCACCTCCGTCCGCGATCTCGATGTTCATACCGATCACCACCAGAACGACCTGGTCATCGGCACTTATGGCCGCGGCTTCTGGGTTCTCGACGACATCACGCCGCTGCGCCAGATCGCCGCCAGCGCCCAGAGCATCGCCTCCTCCACGGTCTATCTGTTTGAACCCGAGGATGCCATTCGCGCCCGGATCAACAGCAACTGGGATCAGCCCTTCTCCATCGAAGTCCCTCATGCTCCGAACGTGCCCTATGGCGCGATCGTGGATTATTACCTCAGCCATGAACCGACGGGGCCGATCCAGCTGCAGGTCTTCGACGCGCAGGGCAATCTGATTCGCACCATGTCCAGCACATTGCCGCCGCCCATCGAAGGCGCGCTGTTTCCGCATTACTGGTTGGCGTCTCCGGAGTCGCGCGCCCTTAGCACCCACACCGGCCTGAACCGCGTCAACTGGAACCTGTACTATGACGACCCGCCCGCCCTGCGCCACGACCTCGAAAACGAAATGAACATGGTCGAGGGATCCACCACTCCCGGTCCCCATGGACCGCAGGTGATTCCGGGCGACTACACCTTAAAGCTCACCGTCGACGGCCAGGTTTACTCGCGCAAGGTCACGGTCGTGAACGATCCGCGCGTCGGCCAGAGCCCGGAGCTCATGGCCGCGCTGCGCAGCCAGATCAAGCTAACGCTGCTGTCCGTTCAGGGCATGGAGCAGAGCGACCAGGCGCATGCGGAAGTCGAAGCCGTCAAAGACCAGCTCTCGACCCTGATGCACGGCGACCTCCCCGCCGATGTGGCCGCGCAGGCGAAAACCCTCGATGCCGGCCTGAGGAAGATTGGTGGCGTGGTGCCCACCCCCGGCAGCTTCGGACCTGGACGCCCCGCGCCTCCCGACCCCAACGCGCTGAAGTCCTTCGTGGAGTTGAACGACGCGTACAACGTCATGGTCAGCATGATGCAGGTCGGCCTGGATATGCCGCCCACCCCCACCCAAATCGCCACCTGGGAGAGCGACTGCAACAACTACAACCGCACCGTCGCTGCCTGGAAGGACATGCAGCCAAAGATCACAGACTTCAATGCGGCGCTGGCGAAAAACCAACTCCACGAACTTACGCTTGCACCCACGAAACTCACTGATGCATCGTGCAGCTTCACCTCTGAAGGAAGCAGGAAGGTAAGTAAACAGAGGACTCCAAGATAACTGCCAACGGTTGGGGGTCGATCTCGTATCCAGGGACCCTATGGTGGCCATAGCCGCCTAATTCACGCATTGCGGGTCATTGGTCTGAGTTGGAATTGTCATGCGCTGGTGTTGCAGACGGGGTTGCACTTTGTGCATTCCAGTCAGGGATCCCCTGTCCGAGCAGGTTACGCACAAAGTAATCGAAAAGATTTCGATCGGTGTAGCGGCTCCACTGACCGCGGGTGCCGTGATCTGCTTCCGGGACGACTACCAGATCAAAGGTCTTATTGGCCTTGATTAAGCGGTCAGCCACCTGAAATGTCGATGAGGGATCGACGTTATGATCCATGAGCCCGACGACGAGCATAAGTTTCCCCTGCAGGCGCCATGCATTGTCGACGTTTGAAGATTCAGAGTACTGCGGGCCGATCGGCCAGCCCATCCACTGCTCGTTCCACCAGATCTTGTCCATTCGGTTATCGTGGCAGCCGCTGTTGGAGACCGCGACTTTGTAGAACTCGGGATGGAAGAGGAGCGCCCCCATGGCACTCTGGCCGCCTGCGGAGGTGCCGAATATTCCGACGCGGGAAATGTCGTACCAGGGATAGCGCGCGGCAACTGCTTTGTGCCACAGAATGCGATCCGGAAAGCCAGCATCCGCGAGGTTATGCCAGGCGACGTCGTGAAAGGCCTTCGATCGGTTATTGGTTCCCATGCCGTCGATCTGCACGACGACAAAGCCTAACTGCGTGAGGGGTTCGCTGCGCGTGGAAAAGGATTTCGGAACGAAGGATCCCTGGGGTCCGGCGTAGATATCCTCGATCACCGGGTACTTGTTCCTGGCATCGAAGTTAGCTGGGCGATAGATCAGACCCCAGACATCCGTAACACCGTCGCGACCCTTCGCGTTGAATACTTCCGGCGGGTGCCATCCGGCGGCAGTGAGCTTGCCGATGTCGGTCTTTTCAAGAGCGAGGACCTGTTGGTTATCCGCAGTGCGGAAAAAAGCCATGGTGGGCGGCAGATCAATGCGGGACCACAGGTCTATGTAATATTTGCCATCGGGAGAAAACACGAGGTGATGGTTGGCTTTTTCGGGCGTAAGAGGAGTTAGTCCGCTGCCGTCGAAATTAACGCGATAACCGTGGACATAGCAGGGATCTTCGCCGGCAGTCATCCCGCTGGCTTCAAACCAGATCTGACGCCTCTGGTCGTCGACATAGTTGACAGCACGCACCACCCACGAACCCTTTGTGATCTGGTTCTCGACCTCGCCGGTGTGACCGTTCAGCAGATACAGATGCTCCCAGCCATCCCGCTCCGACGCCCAGATGATTTCCTCCCCGTCATCTACGCCGTGACGATAGATCTTTCCTGTGTCGAACTGGTTGTCGACGAGTGGCTCGTAGTTGATGAAGGTCGGGCTTTGTTCGGTGATGAGGGCGTGCGCGACGCCGGTGTGAGCGTCAACTTCAATGACGCGGAAGATCTGATGACCGCGCTGGTTGTAATCGAAGGTAAAGCCACGGCTGTCTTTCCACCACTTGACTTCGGACAAACCAAACTGGTTGGGAAAGAGGCCGGGATCGATGGCAGTGTGGCGTTTCGCGGTAAGGTCGAACAGCACCGGCTGGCGCTGCGCCAGGACGTCACCGGGTTTGGGATACACCATCGTGGAGTAACCGGGCTGCAACTGGTTAGGGGGGTCGGGGTCAACATAGCGCACGAGCCGGCGATAACCGGGACGAATACGATAGGCCACCAGATACTTCGAATCGGGCGACCAGGCGACAGTATCGAGCGCGTAGTAATTGCCTTCGGAGCCATCTTCACTCAGATCGATCGTCTGCTTACCGTCTTTGGAGCGGACGTGAAGGTTGAAATTCTCAACGTACGCAAGCCACTGGCCGTGAGGGGAGGCTGTGGTTTTGTGGGGATCGTTGATTGCCCGTGGCGTGTCGTCGTAGCCTTCGTCGTCCTCATCTTCGGCGCCGGGACGCAGAGGTCCGTTGCTCGTGCAGGTATAGGCTGCGAGGTCACAGTGCCAGCGGGTGCCGGTGACTGCGAATTCGATAGCAGAACGGCCGGAAATGAAGCGGAAGCGCGCGAAGGGAAGCGTGGCGGATTTGTAGGTTTCGCCGCTGGCCGCAGAAAGCGCAGCTGCGAGCTTCGTATGATCGAAGGCCGGTTGTTTCGCCGGCGATGCAGGATCCACGACCTCAAACTCATGGCCTGCTTCGACCGATTTGCGATAGACAAAAACATGGGCGTCATCCTGCCAGGTCGGGGCTTCCGGAAGATTCAGGACGAGATGGGAATATTTCTCCTGAATGGTGAGCGCGCGATCAAAATCGGCTGCTGTAACCTGGCTCCATCCTGAACCGCAAATCGCTGTCAAACTAAGCAGGCATCCGGCTAAAAGAAGCTTTTGCTGTTGCATGTGCCTCCACAAAGAATTGGAACTAATTGCCTGTTCGGAACGTTGCAGGGCGTCGAACCTGTGTAAGTCGGCGTGCCCGCAGGCGGTCAGTCGGATTCTGGAGTTGTAGCTGCACCCGGAACCGGGTTGGGAAGGCTCCCGGGCTGGGCGGAGTATACAAAAATCACCGTGGTGAGATTGTGTACAATGCTGAATGCTGTCTGTCAAGGGGACGCCGGTGAGCCGGGCCGTAATGGGCCGTTCAGGTCCATGTGGGCCACCCCAGTGGGGAATTGAAAAGCGGCTTAGGGCCGCAGGGCTGAATGGATCGGTCTACGGGCTGGGAGCGATTGACGCGAAGGGCAGCTCACCAGCTTCCGCGCTCACCGAAGATGTCGATGACCCGGGCCAGGCGTTCGCAGCCGTTTTCCCAGTTCACCTGGAGACCGCGTTCCACGCGGTCGGCATCGCCTGCCACGAGTGCCGCAATGATTTCATCGTGCTCGGCGACGGAGAGATGCAGGTCGTTGATGATCGAGCTGGCATACAGCCGCCAATAGCGTTCAGCCTGGGGCTCGATCGATTTGTGGAGGGCAAGTAGGCGTGGACCGGCGCCGGAATCGATGATGGTGCGGTGGAAGCTGCGATCGACATCGAAAATGCCTGCCGCCCGGGAATCTCTTGCCGTGAGAATCTCGCGCAGTTGATTGTTGAAACCCTTGAGACGCGCGGCGATCTCCGTTCGTCCGGCTTTGGGAAGGGCCGCGGTTCGCCGGCCCGCCAGACCTTCGACATGTCCGATGATCGAGTACAGTTCTCCGGCGTCTTCCTTGGTGAGCGGGGCCACCACCATGCGGGACTTGCGCGCATTTTTGTGCTCAATGACGTAGCCTTCGCGCTGTAACCAGTGGAGCGCACTGCGCACGGGCGTGCGGCTCATGGAAAGATGACGGGCGATATCGGCTTCAACGATCCAGGAACCGGGGGAGAGCCTGCCGTGAACGATCAGTTCACGAATTTCATAGAAAGCTTTGCGGAGGCTGTTTCCATCGTGGTCGGTTTTAATACGCGGCGACCGTTTATTGCCAACGACGTGGGATGGCATGATCCAATGAACTCCTCGCTTGGTTGCACAAAATTGTACGCTGAGGAGCGCTGGACGGCCCATGCTTTTTTCATTGCAGAAAGATGGAAACCGTATTCATCATTGTAGACAATCGGTATAGTTCTAAGATATGCCTGCGATCCGAGTCATCGATTCTCATACCGCCGGGGAACCGACGCGCGTCGTAGTCTCCGGCGGTCCGAGGCTGGGCGGGGGAACCGTAGCCGAACGGCTGCGGCGATTCGCAGCAAAACACGACAACTTCCGGTCCGCAGTCATCAACGAACCCCGGGGGTCGGACGTATTGGTGGGTGCGCTGCTGTTAAAGCCGTCCGTCGCGGGCTGCACAACCGGCGTCATTTTCTTTAACAACGTTGGCTACCTGGGGATGTGCGGCCATGGGACCATTGGGGTGGTAGCTACGCTGGCTCATCTCGAGCGCATCCAGCCCGGAGAGCATCGCATCGAGACTCCGGTGGGGGTGATTCGCGCGACGCTTCATGACGACGGCAGGGTCACCGTGGAGAACGTTGTCAGTTTTCGCCATCGCAAGGGCGTTGTGGTAGACGTGCCGGGGATCGGACCGGTCACCGGCGACATCGCGTGGGGAGGGAATTGGTTCTTTCTGGCGGAACGAACATCGCTTGAACTGGTGCTGGAGAATCGTGATGCGCTGACGGAGTACACGTGGGCGATTCGGTGCGCTCTGCGCGACCAGGGCATTACAGGCGCGGGCGGAGAGGAGATCGATCATATTGAGCTCTTCGTTTCCGTGCCAGGTTCCGAGGTGGACAGCCGGAATTTCGTTCTGTGTCCAGGCAAAGCTTACGATCGCTCCCCGTGCGGAACCGGGACGAGTGCGAAGCTGGCGTGTCTGGCGGCCGATGGCAAGCTGGCGCCTGGCCAGATGTGGCGCCAGGAGGGCATCCTGCGAACGACGTTTGAGGGTTCTTACCGCTTGCGCAACGGGACGCCGAGCGAAATTATTCCGAGCATCACCGGGTCGGCGTTCATTACTTCTGAGAGCAGATTGATTTTGCAGCCGGGAGATCCCTTCCCGTCGGGCATTCCTTCATGAGCGGTGCGTTCGATGCTGTTGTCGTGGGTGCAGGGATCGTGGGAGCGGCCTGCGCGCGCGAATTGGCAGAAAGGGGACTGAAGGCGCTGGTTGTGGACGCGGGAGGTGTGGGTGGGGGCGCCACAGCCGCCGGAATGGGGCATATCGTCGCGATGGATGACTCGCCCGCGCAGCTGGCACTTACAAGTTACTCGCAGCGGTTATGGCACGAGTTAGCGGACCAGCTCCCCGACGATGCTGAATTTGAGCCATGTGGCACGTTGTGGGTGGCCAGCGACGACGAGGAAATGGATGAAGTACGGCGCAAGCAGAAGGTATACGCTTCGGCCGGCGTCCTAAGCGAAGTGCTGTCAGCGGTCACGCTCGCAGAGGAGGAACCGCATCTGCGTCGACTCGCCGGAGCATTGCTGGTTCCATCGGACACTGTGTTGTATCCACCGTGTGCGGCCGGATACCTCCTACGAGAAGCGGTCCGGATGGGGGCGGAAGTGCAGATGTGGAGAGGCGTAGTATATGCCGGTGCGGGGCGCGTACGGCTGGATGACGGCACCGAGCTACATGCTCCGTACATTGTGAATGCCTGTGGAGCGGACGCTCCACGCCTCACGCCGGGGCTTCCGATCCGTAAACGCCGGGGACATCTGGTGATCACCGATCGGTATCCCGGATTCGTCCGCCATCAGCTGGTCGAGCTCGGATATCTGAAGAGCGCTCATTCGATCGCGACAGACTCAGTCGCGTTCAATGTGCAGCCGCGCAGGACAGGCCAATTATTGATTGGGTCGTCGCGGGAGTTCGGCGCCGAGGGCTCGGATCTGAATCGGGCCCTGCTGGGCGCGATGGTGACGCGCGCGCGCGAATACCTGCCGGGAATTGGCGACTTGCACGCGATTCGTGTTTGGACCGGTTTTCGCGCAGCGACTCCGGATAAGCTCCCGCTGATCGGCCCCTGGCCGGAGGACAAGACGGTGTATCTGGCCACGGGTCACGAAGGTTTGGGCATTACGACCTCGCTTGCAACTGCCAGGTTGCTGGCGAGCACGATCGTGGGCGAGAAGATGGAGATCGATGTTGCCCCGTATCTGCCTTCGCGCTATTCCCCGTTGCCTGGCGAAAATGCGCGCGGTGAGGAACTGCGGGTGCCGGTGGCTCCGCATGCGTGACGTTGGCTCGATTGCGCTGATGGTGAACGGCGCTGCGATCACAGTGCAGGCTGGAACAACGGTGGCCGCAGCCGTTGCGATGGCAGACGCCGCAACGCGTACATCGGTGACTGGCGAGCCGCGGGGTCCCCTTTGCGGTATGGGTATCTGCTTCGAATGCCGGGTTACGATTGACGGGATTGCGCACCAGCGAAGCTGCCAGATCCTGTGTCAGCCAGGAATACGGGTGTCGACGTCTTCCGAGTCGGGAGAAGCGCAGACTTTATGAGCGAGCGCTTTGATGTTCTGGTGGTTGGCGCGGGGCCAGCGGGAATTGCCGCCGCCGTGGCTGCTGGGGAAGCCGGCCAAGACGTGGCCCTGCTCGACGACAATCCGGTTGCCGGGGGACAGATCTGGCGCAGTGGCGGTTCCATCCCGGCGCAGGCGCGCGATTGGTTGGATCGCCTCGATCAATCCTCGGTGGTGCGGCTGCAAGGCTGGAGAGTCGTGGACGGCCCCGAACCACAGCATTTGCGTGGGGAAAGGAATGGCGTTGCCGCGTCTTCGGAGAATGCGCATCAGGAAGCTATTTGTGCCGACTTCAGTTACAACAAGCTGATCCTCGCGACAGGCGCGCGGGAAAGGGTTCTTCCGTTTCCGGGATGGACGCTGCCGAACGTGATGGGGGCCGGCGGGCTGGACGCTATGGTACGAGCCGGCCTGTGCATTGACGGTAAACGCGTGATCGTCGCGGGTACCGGTCCGTTGCTGCTTGCTGTGGCGGCACACCTGGCGGACAACGGCGCTAAGATTCTTGCTTGTTGCGAGCAGGCGCCGCTGTCGCGACTCGCATGGTTTGGAATGCACCTGTTGGGCGAGCCTTCAAAGTTGTGGCAGGGTGTGGGCTACAGCCGCGCGGTTTGGCCGATGCGCTTCAAGACGGGCTGTTGGCCGGTGGCTGCACAGGGCGATGGCCGTCTGCGCCGCGTGACGCTGCGTCAGGGCAGGCGCCAGTGGGACGTCGAGTGCGACTACCTGGCGTGCGGATTCCACCTGGTACCGAATACAGAGCTGCCGGAACTTCTGGGATGCCGCATCACGGGCGGATTTGTCGCGACCGACGAGGCGATGCGGACCTCGGTTGACAACGTGTATTGCGCGGGTGAGCCGACGGGGATCGGTGGCGTGGATTTGTCACTGTTGGGAGGACAAATCGCCGGACTGACCGCAGCGGGCCAGGAGGTCCTGGCAAAGCCGCTGATCCGGCGGCGTCGTGCGCGGCTGGCCTTTGTACGAGCGCTTGCGGAAGCTTGCAGGCTCGACCCCCAACTTCGCGCGCTGGCAACGGAGCAGACCATTGTGTGTCGCTGCGAGGATGTTCGGTTTGGCGCTCTGCAGCACCGTGGTGGTTGGCGCGAAGCAAAGCTGCACACACGTTGTGGAATGGGCCCGTGCCAGGGACGCATCTGCGGTTCGGCGACAGAGTTCTTGTTCGGATGGGGAGCAGATTCGGTACGTCCCCCGATTTTCCCGGCACGGGTTTCGAGCCTGGCTCCAATAGCCTGGGGAACCGCCGACGCCGAGGCGAGCCTCGCGGTCGCAGGCCCATCTTCAACTAAGCCGAAGGAGAGCGCATGAAGTGGTATGGAGTAATGCCCGCAATTACAACCTGTTTCGATGAGAACCTGCGGGTTAATCATGGATTCGCGAAGCGCCATGTGCAGTGGCTGCTGGACAACGGGTGCACCGGCATCATTGCTCTTGGTTCGCTGGGCGAAGCTGCGACCCTGACATTCGCCGAGAAGGAACCGATTCTGCGCAATGCTGTGGCTGCGGCGAAGGACGCGCCGGTGGTGGGGGCAATTTCTGCGCTGTCGACCGACGACGCTGTTGCGCTGGCCAAGGCTGCGGAGCAGGCGGGTTGCTCGGGGCTGATGGTGCTGCCGCCGTATGTGTATCGTGGCGACTGGCGGGAGATGAAGGCGCATGTGGCTGCGATTTTCCGCGCTACGCCCCTGGGGTGCATGCTCTACAACAACCCGGTTTCCTACGGAACCGACTTTCTGCCCGAGCAGGTTGCGGAGTTGGCCGCGGAGCATGCGAACCTCGTCGCCGTGAAGGAGTCAAGCACGGATGTTCGGCGGGTGACGGCGATTCGCGCGCTGAGCGGCGAACGACTGCAGATCTTCGTCGGAGTCGACGATGCGATTGTCGAAGGGATCGCGGCCGGCGCCGTGGGCTGGGTTGCGGGGCTGGTCAATGCATTTCCGGCAGAATCGGTGGCGCTCTTCCAAGCTGCGCGAGCGGGCAGGTGGGATGAAGCTTTCGCGTTGTATCGGTGGTTTCTGCCCTTGCTCCGGATGGATACCGTGCCGAAGTTCATCCAGTTGATCAAGCAGGTGCAGCAGGAGACGGGCACCGGATGCGCGCGGGTACGTCCTCCGCGGCTGGAAGTCGTTGGCACGGAGTTGGAGGAGACCCGCAGGATCGTGAAGGAAGCGCTGCGGCACCCGCCCAAGGTGCGGAGCAGTGGGTTTCCGGCGTAAGTACGGGGGTCGCGCTTGAGGGGAAGTTTCCGGATTGCGGTGCAACCCTGAAAGGGAGACAGATGCCGGGGGCGAGGCGGTTGCAGATCCCTGCAGTTTTCAGACGAATTCTGATTGGGGCAGCGGTTGTATTGGGCTTCGCGTCCGCAATGGCACAACAGCCGGACGCCGCCCCAGATACCTCTGCGTGGCAGGCGGGGCGGACGATTGTCAATCCACCGGTCAAGTTCGATCGCTCTGCGACGGTCCCGGAATTGTCCAAGTCGTATCAGGTTCCGGCACGTCCCGACCGGCGGCGTTCGACGACGGCGCCGGTTGCTGAGCCCACGGTCGCTGCTCCAGAGGTCAGCATCAGTGCCGTTGGTGCGGCGGTCGAGCAAGTCGCGCAGGGACCGGGTCGCGAAGCAGCACAGGTAGCGAGTTTCGACGGCTTGGGCGTGGGGTTTGAGGGACCTCAAGGAAAAGCCGACGCAAGAAACCCTTCGGACAACAGCCTTGGCGTTGGGCCGAACGAGATCGTTCAGATCGTCAACTCGCGCATGGCGATCCTTACGAAAAAGGGCGCGAAGTATGCGGAGACCGGCAAACCGCTCTTCGGACCCGTCGTCACAAATACGTTGTTTGCGGGATACGGCGGACCCTGCGAGAAGCAGATCAGTGGCGATGCGGTGGTGCGCTATGACCAGTTGGCGGGCCGATGGCTGTTTGTATTGCCCATCTTCCGCAAACCAGCGGACCAGCCCAACGCGCCGTACGGCATGTGCTACGCCGTCAGCACCGGACCCGATCCAATGGGTAGCTACTACCGTTACGAATTCCATCGGCCTCTGTTCCCGGATTATCCGCGTCCCGCAATCTGGCGCGACGGCTACTATCTGCCGTCGAGCACCGGAGATACGGTTATCCAGAAACACGTGTGTGCGGCGGATCGCGCGAGGATGCTGCAGGGTCAGTCTGCCAACGAGCAGTGCGTGGTGATCGACGGCGTCAGCTTCCTGAACTGTGCGGATATCGACGGGCACCGTCTGCCTCCGGCGGGCATGCCGGAGATGGTTATGGCCACGGGCGGCACACAGCTCCACAACATTTTCGAAGACGACGGGATCTATGTCTGGAAGTTTTCGGTCAACTGGGACGATCCGACGAAAACACGCCTGAGCGGTGAGCAGAAGATCGAGGTCGCGCCTTATCACTTCCTGTGCGACGGTCAGCTGAGTAAGTGCGTGCCGCAGCCAGGAACAGCGGTGCGCCTCGACGCGCAGGGCGACAAGCTGATGCAGCGGCTCGTTTATCGAAATTTTGGTCGTTACCAATCGATTGTCGCTTCACACTCCATCGACACGAAGGAGGGCGGCGGGGGTGTCCGCTGGTACGAATTCCGGTTGAACAAGAGTGGGACGCCGACGCTTTTCCAGCAGGGAACTTACGCTCCGGACCGAGGCTATCGCTGGCTGCCGAGCATCGCGATGGATCGCAGAGGAGACATTGGAGTTGGTTATTCGTTCGGCGACGCCTCGAATTATCCCGGGCAGCGCTTTACCGCGCGCCTGGCCACTGATCCCAGGGGTCAGATGACCCTGCATGAATCGGTGCTGGCGGATGGCGAAGCCTCGCAGACGAATACTCTGCGGTGGGAAGACTATACGACCCTCGACATCGATCCGAGCGACGACTGCACCTTCTGGTATGTCGGCGACTACTTCAAAAAGGGTGCGGAGAGTTACTCGACGAGGATCGGCGCCTATAGCCTTCCCGGTTGCGGCAGAAAGCACAAGATACTGGGACTCTTCTGAATGCCCTACTGTTTGGAGTTTTTGTCAACGTGCAGAAGAACCTCGGTCGGGTCTCTTCGCAGCGGTACGACATACGCGCCGCGCTCGCTTGAGAGCGATCCCATCGGATGATATTTTCCCACGCCCGCTAGTGTGGCGGGCTGCTCGATGCGCAGCCTCGCTGCGGGCGTCACAGCTGTGGCTGGGTCGAGTGTGAGATGCACCGCACCGGTGTGCGGATCGAATGCTGCCGCCTTCAGCTTTCCTGCGTCCAGCGTGATCCACAGTCTAACCGGCGCCAGATAGAGCCGACTACGAAAAGCGTCGAGAGGTTGAACGTGAACCGCTCCGCCCCGGATCTGGAGATTGCCGCCGAAGCAGAGCCAGCCCAGTGTATCGTCGTGCGTGACATAGGTCGCGGTGTTGGCAGCGAAACCCCAAAAACCGGTGCCGTAGTCCCCGGAATATGGATCCGGAGCCAGCACATCGGGAAATGCATGAAAAGCCGCAGATCCGAATCCGTCCTGATCGATGTTGCTCAGCTCGCCCATTGTTCCGCCGTAGCCCACTCGCAATAAGTACAAGTCATCAGGATGCGCACGATAGGCCGCCAGCACCGGAACCGCGTTGATGCCCGAGCCGTAATGATGGAGTTGCCGTTCCAGCCGCTGCAGCTTGCCGCCATAGATGAAATCCCAGTAACGGCGGGCGCTGCCGTTGTAACCCCAACTCGGAATCGCCGGATCGTAGCCGAGCACCGCGTCGAGCGTCGTTTGCGCCTTGTCGTCGTATCCAAAGTATTTCGTCCAGGCGTAGACCTCTTCCTGGCCGGTCGAATCCCACGGCATCTCGCTGCCGAAGGGATACTTCTGGGTGTTCCAGCGATCGGCGCGATGGCGCATCGCCGCTTCCATCGCTGTTGATTCCGAGTCCATACCCTCGCGCATCAGATCGTCGAGGATCCAGACGAAGACATCGCCTTCCATCTGTCCGAACTGCGCGTAATAGGGGGCGTCGCTCATCATGGCCATTGAAGTCTGATAGGCATGATCGAGATACCACTGCCAGGGATGATTCGTGACCAGCCCGGTATGATTGCGCGCCAGGCGGTACATCACCCAGTACGCCGACGCGACGTGCGGATAGTTGTAGGAGCGGTCCACAATCTCCGCATTCTTACGGCTCCAGCTCGTCCAGCTCTTCCAGTTAAGATCGCTGCGATAATAGCCAGCGGGGAGTTGATCCGGCTGGTAGTAGAACAGGCTCTTGCGCACTCCGTACTGTAGCGGGCCATCCTTGTATTGGATTTGGCCCCAAAGCACGCCATCGACGAACTGTTCGAATTTCGCGACCTCCTGGGAGTCCGGTTCGACGAATTCCTTCATCGCCAAAGCCAGCCACGAACCAGCGCCCGCTTCATCGCTCAGTCCGGCGATCCAGACTCGGCTATCCTGCAGGACCTGATGATTGGTCTCACGGTCGTAACTGATGGCTGCGGGGCCGCGATGAAATGGGTCGCTGGTGTCGGTGAACCACTGCGCGGTGGTCAGAAAGTGTCCCAAATCCGCGACCGCCTGTGCCTCCGGCTTGATCACTCGGTACTGAATCGTCTGAACTAGCCCATCCTTATAAGTAACCGTGACGCGGGCGCGGCCCCAGGTCTTCCCCTCGAGCAGATAGTTCTTCCATTCTGGTGACGGCGTTGGCGCTTTGCGGAACTCGATGGCTCCGGCAGGTTCAACGGCGATCGAAGCTACCGGCTGCGAATATTTGAGGAACAGGTGCGCCTCGAGGTCGGTGGGAAGAATATAGCCTGGTACTCCGATGGCAACGGGTCGGCCGTTGTCGGCCAGAGTCTTCTCAATCCCGCGAATGGAATCGCTCACGAGGAAGCGGAGACCGTACGTGCGGGAATCACCGGGCGCGAGCGTAAAGTTGGTGGGCAGATTCCACGGCTGCGCTTTACTCCACTCGTCCTGTTGATAGGCGCCGCTGTGCACCATCCACTCGTAGAAACCCTCAAAAGTGGTACTGCGCGATGTGGGATCGTGAGCAAACTGCGGCTTGCCGCGCGGCCCTATACCGAGGATCGGGTTGTACGCCTCGAACGGTGTATGTCCGTCAGGGACCACCATGAGCGCAGGACCGCGGCCGTTGAGACGGGTCACCTGCAAATAGCCCGCATCTTCCGCGATGGAGGGATCGTAGAAGCTGCAAACGGCGTGTGCTTCGTCGAGCGTCCGGTCGCTCATGTCGTTGTTGAAGATCATCGGAATGCCGAGCGAGCCGATCTCGACCGGCTGCTGACTGGTGTTGTTCAAGGTGAAACGCAGGACAAGCTTGCCATCCTCAAGCGCCCAGGTACGGACGATGTCCAAAGGAATCTCCGCCGGCAGGGTAGATGCGAGGTCAGCGGAGGCGAGAATACCTTGGGAGGCGGGAATCTCCGTGACTGGCTTGCGGGCCAGCGCGGTGGAGTAGTTCTGCCATGGTCCGGAATGTCCCAGGCGGAGCCGCACATCCAGATCGCCGAGATGGTAGTAGCCGTCGTGCGAACGCGCGACGAGGCGATCGCCGGGCGTGAAATCGAACCCATCTGCGCCTTTGGGCAGTAATGCGGCTACCGTCTGCGATGAGCGCACCAGATTCAGCGTGAATTGGGGTGTGTCCAGGGTGATGATGCCGCCATCGAGCATCGGCCCCGGTGTTGGCGGAGCTTTCGGGTGTTCCTGCGCGCAGAGCCCCACGGTCCATGCAATGGCACATACCGACGCGAGTAAGAGAGACAGAGACCTTCGATAAGCACGCGAAACAAATCGGAATTCCTGCGGTGATCCCGTCATCACACCCGTCCTCGTTGGGCTCGGTCGATCACAAGGAGATCGAGAGGTCGTGCCCGTGAAATGTTACTTGTCGGTTCGCGTCCGACCCCGCGAGGCCAATCCGCATCGGCATCCCCCGGGGGTTAAGGATGCGCGAGCCTGGCGCAAGATGGAGCCCCAGCCGCCGCCCTTCCTCGCTCCAGCGCATCTCGACGCGCGTAAATGCGCCGTGCCTGAAATCGAACGTTTCGCCATCGTCCCGATATAGAAAGGCGCTGCCGTCGGCGCCCGGATAGATGGTCAGGGTTAGCGTCTCCTCGACCGGTTCAGCGGTGTACTGATGCAACGGGCCGGTTGGGATGATAGCTCCCGCGCGGACATAGAGGGGAAGTGTGGCGAGGTCCACATCGCGCACGACTTCACGACCACCGCTCAGGCGTTCATTCGTCCAAAAGTCGTACCAGCCCCCCCTCGGCAGATAGACGCTCCGCAGCGTGGCGCCCTTCTCGACGACGGGGGCCACCAGAATGTCGCGGCCATAGAGATACTCGTCGCCGCGGGCGATGGCCGTTGGGTCATCGGGATGATGCAGCCAGAGCGCGCGGATGATTGGCAGTCCTGTCGCGCACGTTTCGCGCACTGCGGAATAGAGGTAGGGCATCAGCCGATAGCGCAGTTCGAGATACTTCTTGCAGATGGGCTCGATGCCCGGATCGCGAATTTGTGCCGGATCGGGATGGTAGTCCTTTGTCTCCGGGAAGACGATCTCGCCGGTATCCCAACCCCATGGCAGGTGCAAACGCCAGTCACGACCGTGCGAGCGGAACAAGGGACAGAACGCCGCGAACTGAAACCATCGTACGTAAAGTTCGCCCGTGAATTCGCCGGTGGGAATGAAGCCGCCGATATCGGTGCCCCAGAACGGAATGCCACTTAGGCCGGTGTTAACGGCATTCGGCACGTGCATCTTCAACGTCTCCCAACGCGAAAGCACGTCGCCGGACCACAGAAAAGCCGCGTAGCGCTGCATGCCCGCGTAAGCGTTGCGATGGAGCGCGTACACGCGCCGATTGGGTCGATAGAGTTGCTGGCCTTCGAAGTACATGCGATTGCGGGCCAGTCGCGAAGCGGCGTCGAAGCCGTCTCCCTGATCGGGCCACCATCCATCGATGCCCATCTGAGTGAGCGGCCGGTGCGCGGGCCAATAGCATGCCACCTCGCGGTCTGGCGGCCAATGATGGTCCGGCGTACGGCCCGTGGGCAACGCCGGCGCGGTGCAGGGATCGTGAACGGTTCCGGTGAGGTGCTCACCCTCAAGCACGACGTGCAGGATCACCTTGAAGTTTTCGTCGTGGAGTTGCGTGACAGCCTGGTGCGGATCGGGGAACGCGCGCGGATTCCAGGTGAACTCGCCGTTGTCGGTATTCCAGCCGTTCGGACAAAATCCTGTACCGAGATAGATCATCGCGTCGCAGGGCAGCTTCTTCTCGCGGAAAGTTCGCGCTTCGGCAAGGATCTCCTCTGGAGTGCCGAGCGTGCGATGCGATTGCTGATAGCCGAGCGACCACAGGGGCGGCATCTCAGGAAATCCGGTGATTTCGGCGTAGGCGCGCATGATGCCGGTGGGTTGTTCTGCGGCGATGACAAATACGTCGAGCAGGGGTGGCATCTGGTCCTGAGCCGGAATGAGCCGTGCCTGAGGGCCGCTCAGATCGAAAGCTCCCAGAGGAGAATGCACAAACAAGCCCCAGCCCGCGGTTCCAAGCAGAAACTGAATTGGTACGCGCGCGCCATGGGTGCCAAGATGGTAGCCTCCCTGGCCGCTCACCATGCGGTCGGCGTCGCCACGGCGATCGAATTGCGGCCCGCCCTGGCCGAGGCCGAGCAAGGGAACGTCGCCGGTATCGAAACGCAGTTCACCGGTTGCGGAGTCGAACGCGAGCTGCTGGATCTCTTTGCCGCGAGGTCCTTCGACGCGGAACGAGAGAGGATCGCTGGAAACCGTGACATGCATTTCTCCGCAACGGATGTTGTGGGTGCCGTGAAGACTCCGCAGCCGAGCGACAGGAGGTGTGGGGAGCGACTCTAACACCGCGCCATCCGCGTGGAGTGGTGCGGGGCTGCCCTCGCGCATGGGTTGCACGGTGATGCGTACTGTGTGCGGG
>JBAVUB010000151.1:0-6908 GCA_049696575.1 Acidobacteriaceae bacterium
CGCAAGATGTACGGCCCGCATGACGACGAACTCGAGCTGCCCATGGATATGCAGGTTGGCTTTCCCCCGTATGGCGTCACGCTCGCTAACGTCGACTGGTTTCGCCAGCGCATCAACGAGGCCGAAACCGGGATCGGCGGCGAGATCCCACTGTTCGTCTTCGACAACCACGACAATCCGCGCTGGGACCGCTGGATCACCAGCGATCACAAGGATGACGTGGGCCGCGTGATCGCAACGGTGCTTTTCGCCTCGCGCGATACCGCGATGATGTACTACGGCGACGAAATCGGCATGGTCACCACGCCGCCCACGCGGAAAGAAGATGTGAAGGATCCCATTGGCATCACCGGCTGGCCGAAGCAGAAGGGCCGTGATGGCGAGCGCACCCCGATGCAGTGGAACGATGGTCCGGACGCGGGTTTCTCCCCCTCCGGCGTGAAAACCTGGCTGCCCATTCCCCCCAGCTACACGACCACCAACGTCACGGCGGAACAAAGTGAGCAGGACTCGATGCTGCACTGGTATCAGCAGATCATCGCGCTCAAGAGGCAGGATTCGGCGCTGCACGATGGCGCGGAAATCATGCTCAACACCAGCGACTCACATGTGCTCTCGTGGCTGCGCAAATCGGATAACGGAGAGGCGGTCGTCGTCGCCTGCAATTTCGGCGATCAGCCGCAGACCGTCAGCCTGGATTTGTCGGGGCAGGGAATTCACGGGACGCACGTGAAGACGCTGGTGAAAACCCCGGGCGCGTCGGATCCGACTTCGCTCGGATCGATTCAGCTGGGAGCCTACGGCGTCTACATCGGCCAGGTGCAGTAGGGGTCACGCGGAATCGGGGTCCTGACGGGCAGGCGCGGGGCTCTGCTCGTCGCGCCACGGGCAATGACGGCAGCCCGATCCGCAGCAGTAGCCGCGCCGCCGATGGTAGGCCTCGGTGAAGACCACATAAGGTCCCTCGCGATAGAAGTCGTCACCTTCGACAAGCGGCCGGGGTTCCGAGTCTTTCTCCGGACTCCGCTCCGTCCGCGGCTCTGAGCGCGGCTCAGGCAATTGCGCCGCCTTCCAGCGGAACATCGAAGGCGAAACCTCGCGCCATTGGCATCGCTACCACCGCAGCCTCGGCCTCCGTGGGTGGCAACGGCAGGGTCACCGTGTTTCCCGCGATCGACGCGGTCCTCTCGCCCGGAATCACGATGCCGACGAGATTCATTGGATCGGCCGCTGCCATCGTGAGTGGAGGCATTTCGGCCAGGGTGCGGGTTCGATTCGCCCGCAGCGCATCGGCCGCTTCGGGCAGAGCAAACTGCTCGCCGCCAAACCCCGACACAAACCGTCCGCCCCGCACCACCCCGCGCGCCTCCAGTCGGCGGAACATCCCCACCAGCTCGCGCCACGGCGCCACCGTTGTCTCCCGGGCCAGCACATCGCGTAAGACGACCCCGTACCGCCGCAACAGCATCTGGCACGCCGACTCGATTTGCGCGTCGCGCCTTGCGGCAGCTTGTGCGGCCGCCTCGACGCCTGGCTTCGATGCCCCGAACTGCACCGGCTGACTGGGATCGACAAGCAACGCCCACCGCCCCGATGCATTGCGGCCTGTAGGTCTGGTTTTTCCGGGGCCGGCGAAGGCGCGTTTCCGCCTTGGGTCGATCAGGACGCGCAGGCTGTCAAACCCATCGGCATTTACCAGCCCCGCTGCGACGAGTTCCCACAGAGAGCGATGCACATCCTCCGGGGCCGCACCCAGCATGCGAATCAAATCCGCCGAAAACATTGCGCCGCGTTCGCCCAGGCATGACCGCACCCGATTGGCCAGCTCGCTCAGACACGCGGCCAGATTCGCCTCCGGAATGTGTCGCTGTGACAGGCACAAATCCATCCACAGCGCTTCTTCTCGCACAAAGAACGTCACCGGAGCCATGCTGGTCGGTACCACGCGCCGTGGTCCCCCACTGGCGACGTCTGCAAATGCAGGGTGCGGTGAGATCCGTCCCCACCCCACCGCGCCGGTCAGGCACAACGCGTCGAGCCAGCGCGGATCGTACCCGGCCACGCGCTGTGGAAGGATCGAGCGCTCCCACTCCGCTGCCGGTGCTTCAAATCCCTCGAGCCCCCGCAGCGCCTGGAGCAATCCCTGCTCGCCACTGAGTTGCCGCCGTTCACCCAGATGCTGCCAGTCCAGCAGGAATCGCATGTAGATCGCCGGTGTCACCGGCTCAATCTGTTTGCGCAGCGTGCTGAGCGTCCGGCGGTGGATGCGCTGCAGAGTCCGCCGCTCGCACCATTCAATCTCAATGTCCGGCACAGATTGTTGTCCCGGTTGGCCCACAAATACGCCCCGCAGGATGGTTCCAGTCGATTCCAGGTGGACCATCCGCTGCCAAACCTCGCTCGCATCGAGCCCCAGTCGCTCCGCGATCCCCGCCGAGGTTACTGGCCCTGTAATTTGTAACCATCCCTGTAACGTTTTCTTCACAATGTCACTGTTCTCAGGAGTTTCCCCAGGCGTTTTCAACATTTCCACAGAGAATTCCACACCCGGCCAGAGCGCGCTAAGCCATTCTGCTCGTTCGGCTGCGACAAAATAGGCCCTGCCCTCCGTCCGGGCCATGGTTGCGCGCCCTGTCCGCTCCAGCCGCGCGAGAAAGACGTCCCAATCCCGGCAGCCGGCGTTCCAGGAGAGCACCTCCACCGGCACCACGACCAACGCGCACAGCAGATCATGCAGTTCGTGCTCGTCGCGGATATCCGGCCAAACCTCCTGTCGAATTTCGACAATGGCGTCCAGCGACAATCGCCCCGCCTCGCCAAGCACGGCATCCGGCACGACGCCCCGCAGCTGCACCGCCCGCGCCCGCCGCTCCTCGAGCCCCGCATCATCCAGGAACGCGTACGGGTTGGCGTTGATGAGCTCGTGCGAAAACGCCGATGGCGTCGTCGTGTCCACCGCGACGCACCGGATTTGGCCGCTATGCATGGCGGCCAGCACCGCCTTCAGGCCGTCGAGGTCCATAGCTTCGCCGAGCACATCGCGCATGACTTCCTTTACCAGCGGGTGATCGGGAATCTGAATATCTCCCTCAATGTTTTCAAAGCACGCCGCAGCCTGCGGGAAAACGCTGGCCAGCAGATCGTCGGAGCGGATGCGCTGCACCTGCGGCGCGACTTTCTTTCCTTTTTGGAACCGTAACAGTTGCAAACTCCGCGACGCATCCCAGCGCCAGCGCGTCTTGAAGATTGGCGACGCGATCGACGCTTGTTCCAGCAGTTCCGTCACGGTTTCCGTGGTCAGAAAATGGAAAACGTCGCTCAGGGGAAAGCTGTGCTGCTCTGCCAGGCAGATGTTGAGTCCGTTGTCGGTCGCTGCCGCCTGCAGCTCAAAGTTGAACCCGCGGCAGAAGCGTTTGCGCAGCGCGAGGCCCCAGGCCCTATTGATCCGCCCACCGAACGGCGCGTGCAGGATCAGCTGCATTCCTCCGCCTTCATCGAAGAAGCGTTCTGCCACAATGGTTGTTACAGAAGGGACGACGCCCAGGACTGCACGACCGGCGGCCACATACGCAATCAACTGGACCGCGCCAGCGTCGTCGACGCCGCATTCTTCCTTCAGAAACGCGGCCGCGCCGGCTACTTCCGGCACGGCCTGGCTCGCGTACCCTGGCAGCACGTTGCGGGTCTGGCGATCGATCTCCTCCCGCAGCTCCGCCACAAACTCCGACAACTCGCGCGTCCGCTGCGGCGCCTCGCCAAACCAGAACGGCAGCGTTGGCGGCTGCCCGTGCGCATCCTCCACCAGCACGCGTCCCGCAGTCTCGATGCGCTGAATGCGCCAGCTCGCGTTGCCGAGTTGCACCACGTCGCCCGGAGAAGAATCCACCGCGAAGTGCTCGTCGAGCGTCGCAATTTGTACGCCCTCCGGTTGCAAAATCACCGGGAAGAGCGCGGTATCCGGAATCGCGCCGCCATTGGTGATCGCGGTGGTGCGTGCTCCGCGCCGCGCCTGCAGGCGGCCTTGCACGCGATCCCGCAGAAGATAAGCGCCATAACGCCCGCGGCTCGACTCGATCCCCTCGGTCAGCAGGCCAAGCGCCTCGTCGAAGTCCTCCCACTGCAAGTGGCGATACGGCTGCGCGCGGCGGAAGACCTCAAACAGCGTGCGTTCCTCCCAGGGTTCCGCGGCGCACGCCGCCACGATCTGCTGCATCAGCACGTCGAAGGGCTTCGTGGGAATCTCCAGCCGATCGAGTACGCCGGCGCGCATGGCGCGGATGAGCGCGGCCTGCTCCATGAGGTCATCGCGGGTCAGAGCAAAGAATCGCCCTTTGGGAATCGCGCCGCGCCAGTGCCCCGCGCGGCCCACGCGCTGCATCCCGACAGAAATCGCCCGTGGTGACTGGATCTGGCAGACCAGATCCACTGTGCCAATGTCGATGCCGAGTTCCAACGACGCCGTTGCGATCAGCACGCGAATCTCACCGTTCTTTAGCCGGCGCTCCGCGTTGAGGCGCAGCTTGCGCGATAAACTGCCGTGGTGGCAAGCGACATTCTCCGCGCCCAGCCGCTCGCCCATCTGAAATGCCAGCCGCTCTGCCATCGAACGCGTGTTGACGAAAACCAGTGTCGAGCGATGCTCCAGGGTCAGCTCCGCGAGCCGCGTGTAGACGCTCTCCCAGATGGCCATAGTTGCGACGGAGCCCAATTCGTCGGTCGGCACTTCGATGGCGAGATCGAGTCGACGCCGCTGCCCGGCCTGCACAATTTCCACTTCGTCGCCGCGCGTGCCGCCGAGAAACTGCGCAACCAGCTCAATGGGATTCTGCGTCGCCGACAGGCCAATTCGTAATGGTGGCGGATACTTGAGCAGGCTCGCTCCCACCATCAGCGCGTTTTCGCCGGTCACCAGCGCATCCAGCCGCTCCAGGCTCAGCGCCAGATGCGAGCCACGCTTGTCGTCGGCGATGGCGTGAATCTCGTCGACGATGACCGTGTGCACGCGCCGCAGATGCTCACGGCTTTGCTGGGCGGTGAGCAGGATATAGAGGGACTCCGGCGTCGTGACCAGGATGTGCGGCGGCGTCTTCAGCATGGCGCGACGCTCCGCTGCTGATGTATCGCCGGTCCGCACTGCGGCCCGCACTGGGGGGCACAGATACCCGCGCTCCAACGCCAGTTGCTGAATCTCGCGCAGAGGGGTTTCCAGGTTTTTCTGGACGTCGTTCGAGAGAGCCTTCAGCGGCGACACGTACACCACTTCGGTCTCAGAACCCAGGCGGCCTTCGATCGCCTTCCGGATCAAACCATCTATACAAATGAGAAACGCCGCCAGCGTTTTGCCCGACCCAGTCGGCGCGGAGATCAGCACCGGCTTCTCCGCCAGAATCGCGGGCCAGCCCTGCTCCTGCGGCTCGGTCGGCGTCGAGAAGCGGCGCACGAACCACTCCTGCACCAGAGGGTGCGCCCACCTAAGGCTTTCGGGAACGAAAAGCTCCGGAAGATACTCCGGGACTGGGGTCACCGGCGACAACATCCGCCTATTCTACCGCGAATCTTCGTTTCTTCTTCGCCCCCTGGTTCTGGAAGCTTCTCTCGCCGCTCGACGTCGCGCCAGCTTGCTTGATTGGGCGCGCCCTGGCGGGGCATCCTGACCATGTATCCTCCACCCAGCAGGCACGGAGAGGCCGATGAACCCGATAGCCGAGGAGTGCATTGCGCTCATCGCGAAACAAAAGAGCATAGCGCCGGAGCAAATCCGCCTCGACAGCACGCTCGAGGAGCTGTCCCTCGACTCGCTCGACCGCGTGAGTCTCGCCTTCGACCTCGAAGAGAAGTACGACATCGAAATCCCCGAAGACAAGTTGGGCCAGATCAAAACCGTGAACGATATGGTGACCGGGATCGAAGAAGCTGTACGCCAGAAGAGCGCCAGCACATCCAAAACCGCATGACGCGCGTGGTCATCACGGGGGCGGGGTGCATCACGCCCATTGGGCAGGATGTGACCAGCTTCACCGAAAATCTTTTTGCGGGTCGCAGCGGCATTCGCGAGATGGCCGATCGCCCGCCCGAACTGCACTACTCCCGCACTGCAGCCGTCGAAGATTTCCGCCAGGCAGAATGGCTGACCGCCAGCCAGCGCCCGATCGCCGAGCGGTCCTCCGCGTTTGCGATAGTCGCGACCCGCCAGGCGGTGAGCCAGTCGGGACTGGTCGCGGCCTATCCGGGCGATTCCATCGCGGTCGTCTTCGGCTGTTCCACTGGCGGGCGCACGACGGAAGAGCAGGAGTACCGCAAGCTCTACACCACCGGCGGGCGCATTCATCCGCTCACCGTGCCGCGCGTAATGGCGAGTGCTGGTACCAGCCTCGTCAGCATGGAGCACGGCTGTACCGGCCCGGCATTTACGGTGACGACCGCATGCGCGTCGGGCACGCACGCGATCGGGCTCGCTTTTCACATGGTGCGCTCGGGCGCCGCGCAGGCCGCGCTTACGGGCGCTCACGAAGCGCCACTGACCTACGCGTTTCTGAAAGGGTGGGACAGCCTGCATGTCGTCTCGCCCACCGCATGCCGTCCTTTCGCCGCCGATCGCGATGGCATGACCCTGGGCGAAGGCGCCGCCGTTTTTGCCATCGAGGCGCTGGAGTCCGCGGTCGCGCGGGGAGCGGAAATTCTCGGCGAGATTGTGGGCTTCGGCATGTCGTCGGACGCGCACCACATCACGCAGCCGAATCCGGACGGACCCACCGCGGCGATGCTGCGCGCGATCGAAGACGCGCACGCCACGCCCGACGACGTCGGCTACATCAATGCGCATGGAACGGGCACCGACGCGAACGATCGCGTCGAGGCCGAGGCGGTGCATCGCGTATTTGGCAAACGCGCGCGCACCTTGCCGATCA
>JBAVUB010000152.1:0-1540 GCA_049696575.1 Acidobacteriaceae bacterium
ATCGTCAAGGA
Organism: Acidobacteriaceae bacterium; assembly: GCA_049696575.1. Taxonomy (GTDB): domain Bacteria; phylum Acidobacteriota; class Terriglobia; order Terriglobales; family Acidobacteriaceae; genus Palsa-343. The sequence goes on from JBAVUB010000152.1 coordinate 12, forward strand.
TTTGCTTGAGCAGACCGAAGCCGCAAAGGTTGATTACGTCGCATCCGTGAAGATGGACCTACCAGCCGAGGATCTGGCGCGGCGGATAACAGACTGGCTTGACCTATCACTCGCCCGGTTCAGGCAGGAATCGCCCGTGCAGGCAGCGTTCAGTTATTTGCGCGGGCGCATTGAAGCATCGGGTGCATATGTGTTGCTGCTCGGGAATTTGGGCAGTTACCACACAAATATTCCCAGTGGCGTTTTCAGGGGCTACGCCATTGCCGACCCGGTTGCTCCCTTTATTGTCGTAAACGATCAGGACTCCCCGGTAGCGTGGTCCTTCACCATGCTTCATGAGCTTGCTCATTTGTGGCTCGGGGCAACAGGCTTAAGTGGCGAAAGTATCGCCGCGCAACTTGAGACCTATTGCAATAATGTCGCGGGGGAAATACTGCTGCCCGCTGCCGATCTGGACGAACTCCGCTTCCTGCATCGTGCTCCGCTTCAGGAAACCGTCGAGGCCGTCGATCGTTTCGCACGCCAGCGGAATATCAGCCGGCCGATGGTCGCATATAAGCTCCTGCGCCTGCACTTCATTACAGATAGCAGATGGCGGGAGCTGAATAAGCATTACAAGGATGAATGGGTTGCCGCACAGACGCGCGAGGTTGGCGAGGAGAAGAGCGAAGGTGGTCCCAGTTATTACGTCCTAAAGCGGCATCGACTTGGGCCTGCGCTGTTGGACCTGGTCAAGAATTCGCTTGCAGAGGGATTTCTCACCCACACAAAGGCAGGGCAGGTATTGGGGGTTAAGCCCCGGAACGTAGACCCTTTGATTTACGCGCCCGGAATGCGAGGTAGTCAATAAGTGCTCTACCTCCTCGATGCGAACGTGCTCATCACGGCTAATAGTACCTATTATCCACTTGACCAGATTCCGGAGTTTTGGAGCTGGGTTCATCACCAGGCCGAGTCAAACCGGATCAAGATTCCCCGCGAGATTATGGAAGAAATCAAGGCGGGCCGAAAGGACAAGGACCCATTGCTTGACTGGATCAGCTCTACTGAGATCGAGGCCGCGCTAACGCTCCAAGAAGTCGTCGACGCCACCCTCGTCCAGCATGTCGTAAACATGGGGTACGGAAATGACCTTACCGACGTCGAAATTAACGAGATCGGTCGTGACCCATTCCTGATTGCGTATGCTCTTGTTGATGCAGCAGACAGAACAGTGGTGACTGTCGAGGTATCACGACCCAAAGCGCAGCGGGCGAATCGCAAAGTTCCGGACGTATGCCTAACATTGGGAGCAATGAGCTGCGGTCCTTTCGCCCTTAATAAGGCTCTAGGTTTCAGCACCGGATGGAAGGCGTCCACCTGAGTATCAACGCTCCGGGACTCCCCATGCGTCGCGGTATTCCCTACCCCTGACTTCCGTAACCCCCACCCTGCGCTTTTCCCTTGCACCAGCCCAGGCCGCACCGTAGCCTGACACTAGTTAGTAGGATCAGGTCCAGAAAAAGCCTCGCGCCACCCGCGAGGCTTTC
>JBAVUB010000153.1:0-3174 GCA_049696575.1 Acidobacteriaceae bacterium
GTTATAGGCGTCGATTGCGTTTTGGAGATTGCCGGCGCCGAGCCACAGGTCGCCGAGCTGATTCAGGATTTTTGCGGCGGCATGCGCATCGCGCGCGGCAATGGCGGATTGCAGGGAGGACTGGAGGCCGGTGACGCGGGACTGATCTTCAGCCGACAAGGGTGCGAGTGGTTGACCGGCTGGGGCCTGCGCTGGCGGTTGCGGGGTGGTCTGGGCGGCGAGGTGAAAGGTCAGGAACAGCGCGATCGCCAGAGCCAGCGGAAGGGCGCGGGCGGCGGGTCGCGAGAAGATGCAGGACCCTGGCATACGGATGACCTCGCACTTACGGAGGTTTGGGAAGTTAACGGAGTGGTTTGAAGTCTACACGGAGCGGAAAGGATACAGAAACGATCCGGAAAGGGAGCGGAGGTTTTGGGGGAGACGACGCGGATCCAACAGCGGGGAATCGGAGGGGTGGAACACCCAGCAGACCGATCCAGACGAATAGATTTCCGAGCATTCCCTTTCCCAAAGTTTTGAGGCTGTCATCCGCGCAACGTGGCGAACCGTCCGCGGTAGGCGCTCGGGGCGATCCCGAAGGATCGCTCGAAGGCGCGTCGAAAATTATCGCCGTCGCTGAATCCTACCGAGCGCGCCACTCCTTCCACAGTGCATTCCGGCGCGGAGAGGCGCTGACGTGCTTCGTCCAGGCGCAACCGCCGCACAAAAGAAGCGGGGCTGATCCCAAACTCGAGGGTAAAACGCCGCGAAAACTGCCGCGGGCAGAGCGAGACGCGGGCTGCCAGTGTTTCAACGGAAAGATCGTGCTGGAGGTGCGACAACAACCACGGCAAAAGATCCGCAAAGCGACCGCGCGACTGTATTTGAAACTGCAGGGGTTCGGAATACTGCTCCTGGCCTCCTGACCTTTTCATGTACACGACGAGATCGCGGGCGACCGAGAGAGCTACTTCGGAGCCGAAATCCTCCTCGATGAGAGCCAGGGAAAGATCGATGCCTGCCGTCACGCCGGCCGCGGTCCAGAATTTCCCGTCCCGCACGTAGAGGGAGCCGGAATTGACCTTCAGCGCCGGATAACGCTTCGCCAAATCCGCAGCGTGCTTCCAGTGGGTCGCAACCTTGCGGCCGTTCAACAATCCCGATGGCGCCAGGCCATAGATCCCCGTGCAGATCGAAGCGATCCGCCGGATCGACCCGGCGTTCTTCTGCAACCAGACCGTGAGCTTCGGGTGGCCGTTCGACTCGCGCAAGCCTCTGCCGCCGGGGATGAGCAATGTGTCCACATCGCGAAGGGCCGACAGACTTTTTGCGGCGGTGATAGTGAGCCCGAATTCGGAGCGAAAAGTTTTCGCCTCCAGCGCGGCGATGGTTACTCGATAACAATCGCCGGCGCCTGCTTTTGGAGAGTTCAGGCGCGCGCTTCCAAAGGCCTCCATCGGCCCGACCAAGTCGAGGCCCATAATGCCGTCATATCCCAGGATCACTACTTCTTTGGGTTTCAGTTGAATGTCTCGAAAAGCCGGAATAATGTCATGTGAGACACTCCAGTTTAGCCGTAAACTGGCTCTGTTCGCAAAGGACCCCAGGGAGCCCCGCCAATGATCAAAAGAACCTGCACGATTGCCCTCGTCGCGCTGTGCTTCACGATGGCCGCGGCTAGTCATTTCCACCAGGCCGCTGCGCAAGCGGGCACCCCGCAGGCACCCAGCCTCAAGCCACCCGCCAGTGGAGTTATCAACGTGGCGTTCATCGTTTCCGATGGGACGGCTCTGATCGATCTGGCGGGGCCGTGGGAGGTTTTCAGCGACACCATGCTCACTCCGCAGGGCGGAGTCTGGCGTGGTGGCGATGACATGATCATGCCCTTTCACCTGTACACCGTTTCGGATTCGCAGAAATCGATCTCGGCCGAGGGACTTCAGATCGTTCCAAACTACACTTTCGAAAATGCCCCGAAACCGCAGGTGATCGTCGTACCTGCACAAGGCGGCCGAAGTGAAGCGCAAAGGAGATGGCTGCTGGGGAACGCCAGGACGGCGGACATCACCATGTCGGTGTGCACCGGCGCCTCCATGCTGGCTGCCGATGGTCTTCTGGACCATCAAAAGGCAACCACCCACCACATGTACGTGGAGGACATGCAAAAGAGGTATTCCGCGGTGCAGTTTGTTACCGGCCTGCGCTACATCGATAACGGCAAAGTTGCTACCGCGGGAGGTCTGAGTTCCGGAATCGACCTCGCGCTGCATGTGGTTGAACGCTACTACGGGAGCGAAATCGCGCAGACAACCGCCGACTATATGGAATATCGAAGCGAGCTGTGGAAGAACCCGCAGTACGGGGAGGTCAGGAATGTGGCGGCGCGGTGAAGGACCTTGACATATCTCCATGAACGTTGATATCAACGTATATTGTTAATCCCCCTCGAAGGAAGACGGACAGGGGGCCACAACCCAGGGCAGAATGGAAGTGCTGGAAGGCGCAGCCAGCGTCGGATGGAGGAGCGGTTATGTCTTTTGTTCGTGATTTGAGAATCGCGATACGGTCGCTGGGGCGGGTGCGGACGCTGTGGATCACGGTGGCGCTGACGCTGGCGCTGGGGATTGGGGCGAACGCGGCCATCTTCAGCGTGGTGCGAGCGGTGCTGCTGCGGCCGCTGGCGAATCGGGACGAGGACCGGCTGCTGTACCTCCGGCAGAGCGCGCCGGGGCTGGGGGAGGCGAACACGACCTTCTCGATACCGGAGATCGACGATCTGGGCAAAGGGCTGAAAACGATCAGCAAACTGGGAACGTTCTCGGAGATTGACTTCACGATCCAGGGGCTGGGGATACCGCGGGAGATTCCGGCTGGAGTGGTGGACGGGAATTATTTCGAGGTGATGGGCCTGCGGCCAATTTTGGGACGCCTGCTGGGTCCGGGCGACGATGGGCCGAACGCGACGGGCGCGGTGGTGCTGACCTACAAGTTCTGGAAGACGTCGCTGAAATCCGATGCAGGCGTACTGGGGAAGACGGTGCGCCTGGACAGCGTCAGTGGGTCGCGCAACGCGGTCGTCGTTGGGGTGCTGGAGCCATCCGTACCGTATCCGGTGGCGACGGAGATTATCGCTAACGTGGTGACGAGTCCGCATCACCTGTCGGCGACGATGGTGACGGGGCGTTCACATCGGAT
>JBAVUB010000154.1:0-10502 GCA_049696575.1 Acidobacteriaceae bacterium
CGACTGGGGCAACCGGTTCGCAAGGGCCGCCGGGACTGCCCGGACCGGCTGGAGCGGCCGGGGCGCAGGGACCTGCGGGACAAGCGGGAGCCAACGGAGCCGGGTTCAACTTCCGGAATGCGTTTAATGCGTCGGCGACGTACGCGGTGAACGACGTCGTGACCTACAACGGGTCGACATATGTGGCGATTGCGGCGAACCAGGGGCCGAGCAACCCAACGCCGGATACCAATCCGACGGCGTGGTCATTGATGGCAGCGGGTGGCGCTGCAAGCTTCACGGGGACTGCGGGCGATGTCCCAACGTTTTCCGGAAAAAGCTCCGGGATTCAGGATAGCGGGACGCCACTCTCCGGTCTTGCACCGAAGGCTTCGCCTGTCTTTACGGGTACGGTGGGCGTGCCGCTTGCCGGCGGGTTGGTTACCGCTGCGGGCGGCGTTCTGGGCTCTGAGCAAACCCTCGCCCCGTCTCAGTTTCCTGCCCTCGGCGGCGATCTTGCCGGATCGAGCGGCTCGCTCTCGGTCACAGTGTCCAGGATTAATGGAGCGCCGCTGCCGACGATGACCGGCGCGACCGGCGTTCTCTATGACAATGCAGGGGCGCTGTCCGTTGCCAATATTTCGGGCGCGATGATTGCCCCAAATTCTGTGACCGCCGCACAGCTGGGACCGCAATACAGCAGGGGCAGCTGCGTTGAAATTTGGGGCGGCACGGGAGCCTCGAACGCGCTACAGTTGGGCGACGACGCGATCAGCAACAATACTTGTTACAACGACTCCGGCGTCACCCGCACGATTACAGCGGTGAAATGCCGCAGCGATAATGCCAGCAACAAAACCACGATCAATCCTTCCCTCGGCTCTAACGGCACCGGCACACCACTTCTGAGCGCGGCGCTGACCTGTGGCAGCAGTTACGCGTATTCGGCGAGCGGCGGCATCATTACCGCAAGCTGGATAACTGGAACCGGCATCGATCCGGCGATGGGCGGTACACCGACGGGGACAAGTATAGCCATGATCGTGGAGTACACCTACTAATGAAATGGCTCATTCTATTCCTGTCACTAAGTTGGGTATGCCCGGTTTGGGCTGCCATTGCGCGCGGCGGAGCCTGCGATGGCACGACCGGCTGCACTCCGTCTTCGGCGGCGAATTTCCAGCTTGACCTGTCGTTTGCCGCTAGTACCGGTACGACTGCACCGAGTTTGGCGTCGGGCTGGACGAGCATCACGACGAAGGCCGGCGCCAGCAGCGCGATGCGCGTGCAATGCCGCGTGGATTACTCGGTAACAGCGGCGGCGAGTGGCGCGTTCAGCAGCGCGGCAAACCTCGGGCTTTCCGGGTACACCGGTACGGGCGCGAGGGCCCTGCAGGACTGCGCTACCAACGGAGTAGCGATCGGGGCCACTGCCTCCACCAGCGGCAGCAGTACGACGCCGAGCTGTCCTGCGCTGACTTTGACGAATAACACGGGGACCTCCTGGGTGGTTTGCGGAATCTTCAATGCCGGCGGAACTGCGGACATGTGCACGCCCACCAGCATGACCCCGATCGGCGGCGCCACGACCGGGACCGTGGGCGTTTTCGATACAAACGGAACCGTCGCGAGCTGGACCGGGTCAGCCTGTACCAACGCGGCGTCGGAAAACTGGATCGCCGTGTCGGTTGAAGTCCTCGCCCTGCCTGCTAACCCGCCTGCGCTTTCTCAGCTGGTCAATGGCGATGGTGGCGCAGGCAACGCAACGGACGCGGGGAATCCGGGCAATAATTACCGCTTCAAGATGGATCCAGTACTCGCAGGAAATACCGAAATCATCTATCTGGCCTATGACTACAGCTCCACGCGTACGCTCTCGATCGTAGATGACCAGGGCGACACGGCTGCAAAAGCTGTTTCCTGCAATGATACGTCTCTTTCTCCGGCTCTATCTTTCGCGATTTATTACATTCAGAATCTCACCGCGGGTGCGACCACTCTGACATTTACGTTCGATGCACCTGTTACAGATTTCACTCAGGGACATCATCAATTCTCTGGCATTGCCACGAGCGGCCCTGTTCTGGACGGAACACCGTCCTGTGGCAGTCAATTAAGGCCATCGGCAGTCACGATCGGGAATGTCGGCGATCCCACGGGAACGACGACGACAACGGATGGCGATCTTGTGGTTAATGCGGTGTTCGACGAGGGGCAGGGCTTTGGTTTTGGCAACACCAATCCAATTTATGACATTATCTTCGGCAACGGCTACAGCGGGCTGTTTGGCGAGATGGAGTATGGCGCAGCAGCGCAGGCAATCATCCAGCCAGGCAGTGGCCTTATCAAGCCTGCGATGACCTTCGTTCAGAACTCGTGGGATCCATACGCCTATTTGACCGTCGCGTTTAAGACGACTCCGGGAGCCGGCACGGCGCGTTCCCCAGGCAGGATTGTTCGGATGCTGGAGACATGGGTTCCGCAAGGCACTCCGGCCATGAACTGGGTGTTTCCCTGCGACGCCGGTAATCTTCTTGAATTTACTTATGAGAACAACATAGGCATTGATGGCACCAATGTAACTGCGATGGGCGATACTGCGGGGAACACCTATGCCGGTTACACCTACGGAGATTCGGCCCACCCTCAGTATTGGCTAACTACCAATGCGACCTGCAATGGACAACTGTTTGGTTTCGAGCATGGGAGTTCCGCGACCGGCGATGTGACCCGGTTAACGGTTTATGAAGTAGCCGGCGCAGCGACCTCCGCAGCCGTCGATACGGGAGCCTCCGCCACTTTTTCCGCTGCCGCGGTTACAACCCTGTCTGCAGCGGTCACCAGCGCTACGCAGACATCGTTGTCTCTGGCTGCGGCGGGCGGGATTTCAAACGGCGAATACCTGATGATTTCTTCCGAGGTGGTCCTGGTGACCGCTGGTGCCGGCGCAACCAGCATCACTGTGGCCCGCGGACAGTTCGGCACGACTCCTCTTAGCTCCATCGCATCCGGTACAGGCATTTGGCCCAGCAACTACACTTCGTCTCCAGCGATCACAACCTCGCAGGCCAACGAGATTATTTTCTGTTCTATGAACCAGGGAACAGGCCCGAACTGGGATTCGATCAATTCGACTTACGATTTTGCGTCCTTTCCCGGGTTGAGCGACGGAAACTACTACTCCAACGGTGATGGCAGCTGCCACGCTTACGCACCAACGGCGGGAACCTACAATCTGGGCTGGCTCGTCGACAATGTGAGCTCCGGCGATTACGCGTCCACTTCGGCCATCGCTGTGAAATTGCAAGGCAGCGCCCCCACGGTGAGACATCGCGCCTGGGTCATTCAATAGGGTCCGGTACGCCGCGCTCCAACATCAGGCCTTGACTTGCCGGGCAAGGCTGAGAACTGAGGCGCTAGTGGGTCGCATCTGGATTTGCTCGTGCCCGGGGGCGCGCCAGATCAACAGCGCGAGGGCTACGACCGCCAGCGCGATGATGGCGACCCGAAGAAGAAAAAGCGGGACTTCTTTGGTAGTGAAGGGTGGGGTTTTGCGCTCCACTGCGCCTTATAGGATGCCGACCCCGGCGCTTTGCGGGTGCCTTTTCCGACGAGCCCGTTTGAGAGAATGCGCATCCTCTGAATGAGACGAGGAATCCGGGGTGGGCGCAGTTGAAAAAGACCGCCTGCCAGGGGTACACTCTGATATAGGACTGCTTTGGTCGCATATTCGGGCTGCGGGCCCTCCGGGGCCATTGGACCGCGCGGCGACGGAATGATCCAGAAAGAATCCAGGAGAGCTGCATGAGCACCGATATGAATGTCGTCCATGATCTGGCCAGCAAGGAATACGAGTGGGGCTTCGTCACCCAGATCGAGGAAGACCGGATTCCGAAGGGCCTGAGCGAGGACGTGATTCGCGTGATCTCGGCGAAAAAGAAGGAGCCGGAGTTCATGCTGGATTGGCGCCTGAACGCTTATCGCTACTGGGCTAGCCAGGAGAAGGCAGACGCGGAGCCAAAGTGGGCGAATGTAACGTTTCCGCCGATTAACTACCAGGGCATCACGTACTACTCGGCGCCAAAACAGAAGAAGCAGCTGACTAGCCTGGACGAACTGGACCCGGAGATTCTGCGGACCTACGAGAAGCTGGGGATTCCGCTGGCCGAGCAGAAGCTGCTGGCCAATGTTGCCGTGGACGCGGTGTTCGACAGTGTAAGCGTGGCAACGACCTTCAAGGCAAAGCTGGCGGAAGCGGGCGTGATCTTCTGCTCGTTTTCCGAGGCGGTGCTGAAACATCCGGATCTGGTGAAGAAGTATCTGGGGTCGGTGGTACCGCACACCGACAACTTTTATGCGGCGCTGAATGCGGCCGTGTTCAGCGACGGGTCGTTTGTGTATGTGCCGAAGGGCGTGCGCTGCCCGATGGAGCTGTCCACGTACTTCCGCATCAACGCGGCGGAGACGGGGCAGTTTGAGCGGACGCTGATTGTGGCCGATGAGGGCGCATACGTGAGCTATCTGGAGGGCTGTACGGCCCCGATGCGCGACGAAAATCAGCTGCACGCCGCTGTGGTGGAGCTGGTGGCGCTGGACAACGCGCAGATTCGTTACTCGACCGTGCAGAACTGGTATCCCGGTGACAAGCAGGGCAAAGGCGGGATCTACAACTTCGTAACCAAGCGCGGCAAGTGCCTGGGGCGGAATTCGAAGATTTCATGGACGCAGGTGGAGACGGGTTCGGCGATTACGTGGAAGTATCCGTCGTGCATTTTGCAAGGGGACAACTCGGTGGGGGAATTCTATTCCGTGGCGCTGACGAACAACTATCAGCAGGCCGATACGGGGACGAAGATGATCCACCTCGGGAAGAACACGAAGAGCACGATTGTGTCGAAGGGGATCTCTGCAGGGCACGGGCAGAACACGTACCGCGGGATGGTGAAGATCATGAAAGGCGCGACGGGTGCGCGCAACTACACGCAGTGCGATTCGCTGCTGATCGGCGACAAGTGCGGGGCGCATACCTTTCCGTACATCGAGGTGAAGAATGCTTCGGCGCGGATGGAGCACGAAGCGGCGACGTCGAAGATCGGCGAGGATCAGCTGTTCTATTTGCAGCAGCGTGGGCTGAAGACCGAGGACGCCGTATCGATGATCGTGAATGGCTTCTGCAAACAGGTGTTTAAGGAGCTGCCGATGGAGTTCGCAGTCGAGGCGCAGAAGCTGCTGGCGGTGAGTTTGGAAGGCAGCGTGGGCTGATGGCGCGACGCCATCAGCAGCGGGTAGCGGTTAGCGGATACGTTCAGAAAAACTTAGGGAGACGAGGGGAACGGATGAGTTTGCTGGAAATCAGGAATTTGCATGTGACGGTGGGCGACAACGAGATCCTGAAGGGGATCGACCTGACGGTGAATGCCGGCGAGGTCCACTCGATTATGGGGCCGAACGGGTCGGGCAAGAGCACGCTGGCGCAGGTGCTGGCGCGGCGCGATGCGTATCACGTGACCGAGGGTTCGATCCTCTTCGAGGGCAAGGACCTGCTGGAGATGAAGCCCGAGGAAGCGGCGTGCGAGGGGCTGTTTTTGGCGTTTCAGTATCCGGTCGAAATTCCGGGCATCGGGAACACCTATTTTCTGCGCTCGGCGTTGAATGCGCAGCGCAAGCACCGCGGGCAGGATGAGATGGACGCGATGGATTTTCTGCCGATGTTTCGCGAGAAGCTGAAGCTGCTGGAGATGGACGAAAAGTTGATGAATCGCTCGCTGAACGAGGGCTTCTCGGGTGGTGAGAAGAAGCGTAACGAGATTCTGCAGATGGCGGTGCTCGAGCCGAAGCTGGCGATCCTGGACGAGACGGATTCAGGGTTGGATATCGACGCGTTGCGCATTGTGGCGGCTGGCGTGAATTCGCTGCGCAGCCCGGAGCGGGCGATGGTGGTGGTGACGCATTATCAGCGGCTGCTGAATTACATCGTGCCGGACTTCGTGCACGTACTGGTCGATGGGCGGATCGTGCGCTCGGGCGGGAAAGAACTTGCGCTGGAGCTGGAAGAGAAGGGTTACAGCTGGACGGAGCACGATGCCCGGCAGCCGGTTGGGGCGCGGGCGTGAGGGAAACTGTAGTGGCGACAGTGGAACAGCTGGAGAACTGGCTGGAAAACTTCACAGAGTTCACCGGGACGGCGGTGGGGCAAAAACTGCCCTGGCTGCGGCAGCTGCGCGCGGACGCATTTGCGCGGTTCTGCGAGACGGGATTTCCGACGACGCGGGATGAGGACTGGCGGTTCACCAATGTGGCGGCGATTGCCCGGACAAAGTTTCGGCCGGCGACCGCGGCGAAGCTGAAGGATCCTGCACCGTGGCGGATCGAAGGCGTGGCGGCGCAGCTGGTGTTCGTGAACGGGCGCTTTGCGCAGGAGCTTTCGCAATTGGACGGACTGCCGAAGGGCGTGACGGTTGTGAGCCTGCGGGAGCGGATCGAACAGCGACCGGACGAGGTGGAAGCGCACCTGGGACGATATGCCGACACGCAGCGTGATCCGTTCTGCGCGCTGAACACGGCGTTCATCAGCGATGGGACATACGTGCATGTCGCGCGGGGCGTGGTGGTGGATGCGCCGATATACCTGCTCTACCTCTCGACGCAGGAAAACACGCCGACGATGACGCATCCGCGGAATCTGATTGTCGCGGAGGATCAGAGCCAGGTTGCGGTGATCGAGGATTACGCCTCGGTGGGTGGCGACTCGGTCGTCTTCTCGAATGCGGTAACGGAGCTGGTCGCGGGCGAGAGCACGGTGGCGCAGCATTACCTGATCGAGCGCGAACACCTCAAAGCCTTCAACGTGCAGACGCTCAGGATCGAGCAGGGGCGGAGCGCGAACGTGGCGTCGCACTCGGTGCTGCTTGGCGGCGGGCTGGTGCGGAACAATGTGCATCCGGTGCTGGCGGGCGAGGGCGGCGAGTGCCTGATCAATGGGCTGTTTATGGGAACAGGGCGGCAGCATCTGGACAACTACATGCACGTAGAGCATGCGGCCCCGCATTGCGGGAGCCGGCAGTTCTACAACGGCATTCTGGATGGGCATGCGCAGGGGGTATTTCACGGGCGCATCGTGGTGCACAAGGCCGCGCAGAAGACGGACGCGAAGCAGACAAATCGCAACCTGCTGCTGAGCGACGATGCGCAGATCGATACCAAGCCGCAGCTGGAAATCTACGCCGACGATGTGAAGTGCACACACGGCGCGACGATTGGACAGATTGAGGACAATGCGCTGTTCTACCTGCGGTCGCGCGGCATCAGCGAACTGGAAGCGCGGAAGCTGCTGCTGATGGCGTTCGCCGAGGAGTGCGTGGAGCGCATGCGCTCAACGGTAGCGCGGGAGCATATCCAGCGGCTGGTGAGCCAGCATTTGTTGTTCACCGAAGGCATTGCGCCGCAGGCCGGGACGGGCCTGGTTGAGGAAAGAACGCTGGAGGAAGTTGGATGAGCGCCGCAGCCGCAGTGCCAATTCGCGAGAAGGCCGTTCAGCAGCCGTTCGATGTGGAGAAGATCCGGAAGGATTTTCCGATCCTGCACACGAAGGTGCATGGGCATCCGCTGGTCTACCTCGACAACGCGGCCACATCGCAGAAGCCGCGGTCGGTGATTGACGCTCTTGTGCGGTACTACGAGGGCGAAAACGCGAATATTCATCGCGGCGTGCATTATTTATCGCAAATCGCGACGGAGGAGTTCGAGAAGGCGCGGGAAACGGTCCGGGCCTTCGTGAACGCGGCACAGACGAGCGAGATCATCTTCACGCGCGGGACAACGGAGGCCATCAACCTGGTGGCGCAGACGTACGGTCGCGCGCATGTGGCTGCGGGCGATGAGGTCCTGATCTCGGCGATGGAGCACCACTCGAACATCGTGCCGTGGCAGATTCTCTGCGAGGAAAAGGGCGCGAAGCTGCGGGTTGCGCCCATCAACGACGCGGGCGAACTGCTGCTGAAGGAATTTGAGAAACTGCTGGGGCCGCGCACGAAGGTGGTTGCGGTGGCACATGTTTCAAATGCGCTGGGGACGATCAATCCTCTGAAGAAGATGGTTGCGGCGGCTCATGCGCGGGGGATTCCGGTGGTCGTGGACGGAGCGCAGGCGGTTCCGCACCTTGCTGTGGATGTGCAGGATCTCGACGCCGATTTTTACGCGTTTTCCGGACACAAGATGTACGGTCCGACGGGGATTGGCGTTCTGTATGGGAAATATGCACTGCTCGACGCGATGCCGCCGTACCAGGGCGGCGGGGACATGATCAGTTCGGTGACGTTTGAGAAGACGACGTACAACAAGCTTCCCCACAAATTCGAAGCGGGCACACCGGATATGGCGGGCGTGGTGGGGCTGAAGGCGGCGATCGAGTACATGAACGGGGTCGGGATCGCGAAGATTGCCGCCCACGAGCACGAGCTGCTGGAGTACGCGACGGAAGTGGTGGGCTCGCTGCCGGGTGTGCGGTTGATCGGGACAGCCCGAGAAAAGGCCAGCGTGCTGTCGTTTGTGCTGGACGAGGTGCATCCGCACGACATTGGGACGATTCTGGATCAACAGGGCATCGCGGTGCGTACAGGGCACCACTGCGCGCAGCCGGTGATGGAGCGGTTCCAGATTCCGGCGACGGTGCGGGCGTCGTTCGCGGTTTACAACACGAAGGCCGAGATCGATGCGCTGGTGCGGGGAATCCGCAAAGTGCGGGAGGTTTTTGCCTGATGCCGGAGCTGAGGGATTTGTATCAGGAAGTGATCCTGGAGCACAGCAAGGCGCCGAGGAACTACAAGGAGCCCGCGGGAACGAATCACAAGGCCGAGGGCTACAACCCGCTGTGCGGCGATCGGTTCACGGTTTATGTCGAGATGGATGGAGACTCGATCCTGGACATCGGGTTCCAGGGCGCAGGCTGCGCAATCTCGAAGGCATCGGCGTCGATGATGACGCAGAGCGTAAAGGGCAAGACGAAGGCGGAAGCGCACAAAATCTTCGAGCAGTTTCATGAGCTGGTGACCGGGCATTCGCATGAGCATGAAGCGGATCTGGGCAAGCTGGCGGTATTCTCCGGGGTTTCAGAGTTTCCGGTGCGCGTGAAGTGCGCGACGCTCGCGTGGCACACGCTGGAAGCGGCGCTGGAAGGCCAGCAGGAGAAGGTTTCCACAGAGTAGCCGGTAGCCGGTAGCGAAACGATGATCATCACCAACCAAACCGTTCAGCTGAAGCGCGACTGCGCGGCGATTGCGATTCCCGCCGGGACGCATCAGGTGCTCAACGCCGGCACGACGGTGCGGATCACCCAGGCGGCCGGGACGAGCTATACGGTTTCGGCGAATGGGATGCTGTATCGCATCGAGGGGATTGATGCGGACGCGCTGGGGTTGAGCGGGCCAGCTGCGGAGACGCATACGCCTCCCACGTTCAGCGAGCGGATGGTGTGGGATCAGCTGAAGACGGTGTACGACCCGGAAATTCCGGTGAACATTGTCGATTTGGGGCTGATCTATTCGTGCGACATTGCGGAGCATGAGCAGGGCGGCAAGAAGATCGACGTGGCGATGTCGCTGACCGCGCCTGGATGCGGCATGTCGGACGTGCTGAAGGCCGACGTGGAGAAGAAGCTGGCCCGGCTGCCCGAAGTGAAGGAAGTGCGGGTGCAGGTAGTCTTCGATCCGCCCTGGAGTCCGGCTAGGATGTCAGAGGCGGCGAAGCTGCAGCTGGGATTCGATCTGGACTACGGCGGACCGCAGAGCGCGTTTCCGATTCTGCGCTAGGCACGCCTCATCCTTCGCCAGTCTTTAGCAACGATCACAATTACAAATCTGTGCCGAGCCACTTTTTCCGATCGGTCAAGGCTCGATCGGCTCGACGTAGAACATTTCGTTGGTGGGGCGGAAGCCGGCGGATTCGTACAGGCGGCGACCCTCTTCCGTAGAGTGCAGGGCAACAACGCGGATGCCGCGGCGACGGGCCTCCGCGAGCGCAAGCTCGATCAAATTGCTGGCGAGATGGCGGCGGCGATAATCCGGCTCGACGTAGACGTTGAGGAGGTAGCCGCGAGTCGTGGAGCGTGGATCGAGGGGGTGCGGAGGCCAGTCGAGCAGGAGCAACCCCGCTCCCGCCACGACCTGGCCATCGTCTTCGGTGAGCCAGCCAAGATAGCGGCTGTCGGTAATGGCTTGTGCGACCCACGGCTCGTGGGCCTGCGCCATGAGCTGGAGGACCTGATCGTCGCGGCGTCCGGCATCGACAAACATGCGGCGACGATGACGGGTGATGAGCGGAGCGTCGGCCGCCGTCGCCAGCCTGGTTTTCAGCATGATGAGCAGTATAAGACTTACGATGGGAACGTGACACGAGCGCCGGAGATCGACAGGAGCGAGCTGCGCGCCGGGATGCGTGTAGCTGTGGCCGTGTCAGGCGGAAGCGATTCGGTGGGATTGCTGCGCGTGCTGGAAGAGGGCGCATCCGGGGTTGGGATGGTATTGGCG
>JBAVUB010000155.1:0-3292 GCA_049696575.1 Acidobacteriaceae bacterium
GCCGTGCTCACCGGCGTGCCGGTCGATGGAGGCAGGATGCTGGGCGTGACGTCGGGTGTCTCGCTGCCTGGCTCTGGCAAGGCGGCGGTAGTTGCCGGCGGGGCATCGGCGGCCTTCTGGGCCTGCATCTCGGCGAGCTTCTTGCGCCGTTCGTCATCCTCCATGGTGCGCAATTCTTCCTGAATCTGGAACTTGAATTCATTGCTGGCGCGGCGAAATTCGGCGAGCAGCTTCCCGATGGTGCGTCCGATCTCCGGCAGCTTTTTCGGGCCGAAGAGCACCAGAGCCAGCAGGAAAATGAAGATGGAGTCGCCGAAATGCATGAATAGCCCATGATACCTGCCGCGATTCGCGGGTCACAAATAAGGCTCGGCCAACGCCGAATTGTGGGGGCCTCCCTCGCCAGGGGCATTGATCGTTGTTGAAGCTGTGGTTAAACTAGTTGGAACGACAAGCCTTGCGGGCGGTCCGTTTTTGCGACGAAGCCCGTAACCGGTGCGTCTAAGAAGTAGAGGCTGCAACATCCCCGTTAGCTGGGCGGGCTCCGATAGCCGCAGCGAGCTGACTGCATGCCGGGTTTGGCTTTCAACATCCCCGTCCAGATTGGTGCGAGCCCCAAAAGGCACGGCCGAACCGGACTGAAGGCGGCGTATCGTGAGTGTTCTTGAAGAGGTTGATGTACCTGCATCTGCCGAGGTGTGTTGCCTCGACAACTATCTCGTCCTGCCGGATAACAGCATGGATGAGCGCATTGCTGTGGCGCGGCGCGCGCTGGGCAAGACGACGATCCTGCTGGGGCACCACTACCAGCGCGACGAAGTGATCCGCTTCGCGGATTTCACCGGCGACAGCTACAAATTGTCGAAAGCGGCGGCCGAGACGGACGCGAACTACATCCTCTTTTGCGGCGTGCATTTCATGGCAGAGAGCGCTGACGTGCTCGCGCGCGAAGGACAGCAGGTGATCCTGCCGGATCTGAATGCCGGCTGCTCGATGGCGGATATGGCGGAGATCGGCCAGGTGGAGGAGTGCTGGGAGACGCTGCTGGACGCGGGGATGAGCGAGATTCTGCCCATCACCTACATGAACTCCTCCGCGGCGATCAAGGCCTTTTGCGGGGAGCGGGGCGGGCTGGTGTGCACCTCGTCGAACGCGCGCAAGGCTTTTGAGTGGGCGTTTGGGCGGGCGAAGAAGATTCTCTTCCTGCCCGATCAGCATTTGGGCCGGAATACCGGCCATGCCATGGGCATTCCGCTGACGGAAATGGTGGTCTACGATCCGTGGCAGATTGGCGGGGGTATTACGCCGGAGCGGCTGCGCGCGGCGAAGGTGGTTCTGTGGAAAGGGCACTGCTCGGTGCACCAGCGGTTTCTGCCGGAGCACGTGGACAAGGTGCGGGCGAAGTATCCCGGGATTCAGGTGATCGTGCACCCGGAATGCCGGCTGGAGGTCTGCGAGAAGGCCGACGCGCTGGGCTCGACAGAGGGGTTGATCAGGATCGTGAAGGAAGCGCCGGAGGGTTCGAGCTTCGCGATCGGGACCGAGATTCACCTGGTGAATCGGCTGGCGAAGGAGTTTGCTCCCGGCAAGAAGATCGTGACGCTCGACGACACCGGCTGCCTGTGCACGACCATGTACCGCATCAGCCCGCAGCATCTGGCGTGGGCGCTGGAAAACCTGGTGGAAGGGCGCGTTGTGAATCGCATTCAGGTGCGCGACGATGTGAAATACTGGGCGCGCGTGGCGCTGGACCGCATGCTGGAGATCAGGGCCTGAGGTCCCGGCGTCCGCGGGCCGGGAGTGTATGAAAACCTTTACGCTTGACGAAGCGCAGGCGTTGCTGCCGATTGTGGAAGCGCTGCTGAACCGCGCCATCGAAGCGAAACAAGCCGCGGGCGATTTGCAGGAAGAGATGGCGGCGCTGGTGCGGCGGGTGTTCGCGAGCGGGGGAATGCACGTGAACATTGCGGCGGCGCAGGCGCGAAAAACCGCGCTGGAGGCTCTGGTGCAGCGCGCGAAAGATGCGCTGGAAGAGATTGACGCCATCGGGGTGCAGGTGAAGAATCTGGATATCGGGTTGCTCGATTTTCCCTGCCTGCTGGAAGGCGAGACGGTGCTGCTGTGCTGGAAGCGGGGCGAACCGCGGATCGACTTCTGGCATCGGATGGAGGACGGCTTTGCGGGCCGGCAGCCGATTGACGCGCGGTTTCGGCGGGCTGCTCCGGAGAAGATGAATTAAGAAACTGCGTACGTCGCCGGCCTCACGCTACTGGAACTCCAGATAGGCGGCTGGCGAGACGATTACGGTTCTGCCGAACGTGCCGAGACTGAGCAGATCCTTGTCGCCGGCGACAAGATAATTGGCGCGCTTTCCACGCCGTTTCAAGGATGGCATTGTCGTTGGGATCGCAGCAGACTCCGGTGATTTCCCCGGTGACCTCGACCAGGAACGCCTGAACGAGCAGTTCATCCAGTTGGCCCTCAAGTTCTGCCGGGTCGCGCGCGAACTTCCCGGTGAGAACGCGCATGATTTCGGTTCTGATGAAATCGGATATCGCCACTTGATCCACGGTGAGCGCACGTACGAGTGCCAGGTCGGGAATCCCGCCAAATTCCAGAGCGGAAATCCAGACACTTGTATCCAAAACGACGATCACCGGCGGTGCAGCTTCCTGGCTTCTTCTTTACGGGTTTGATGGGTCAGGTCTGCCACATCCTCCGGGGTGTAACCCATGGGACCTTTCTGGCGGCCCGTTTGCTGAGAAGCATCGAGCAGCGCCCGAATCCAACCGGCCCTATAAGTTCGAAATGCCTCGCGAAATAGTTCGCTGATGGTACGGCTTTCGGCTTTTGCGATCGCTGTTACCTGCTCCGCCAAGTCCGGCGGCAGAGAAATCGTGAATTGGCGCGTAGTTCGCTGCATACCGATACATTACACAGTAATGCACAGTAATGCAAATGGATAGAACGCATCCTGACTTCCCAGGGCAGCGGACCCCATGACAACTGTCATATCGCTTTGCTGACAAAGCCCACTGGGGCTGGGGGCGGTTTGGGGCGATCCTGTGTTTGCCGCTGAAGTTCCAGAGAGCGGCAGGAGACGAGCGATGTCAGCAACCGCAGTCATCACCGCAACCGGGTCGGCCGCGTGGCCCATGCCGCTTTCGCAGACCAGAACCGTGGCCAAACTGCACTCCGTGACGAAGCGCTACGGGCCGATCACGGCGCTCGACAACTTTTCGCTGGAGCTGCGCGCCGGGGAAGTGGTGGCGCTGCTGGGGCCGAACGGCGC
>JBAVUB010000156.1:0-4490 GCA_049696575.1 Acidobacteriaceae bacterium
GCTTTTAGCTGCCAGCTATTGAAAAGGCCGCTCCGGATGGAGCGGCCTTTTCGTTTGCGCAATCACTGAACGGTAAGAGTGACTGGCACACTGTGGACGATGTTGGACATCGTGCCCGCGATGGTGATGGTGTAGGTCCCGGAGGGGGTTTGGTTCTGGGTCCCACCCCCGCCACCTCCGCCTCCTCCGCCGCTTCCCCCACCACCACCGCCGCCTGAGCCGTTGCTTGCAGCGACGCCGCAGCCGGCGAGAGTGAGCGCGACGATGGCGAGCAGGAGCAGGGTCTGAGAGGATTTTCCGCGGCGGAGTCCGGCGAACCCCAGAGGCAGCGCCAGGGCAAGGACGGGAAGCATCATCTTCCAGGGTGGGTTGGGACGCAGGACGGACGAAGTGGAAGTCGAGACTCCGGTGGCGAGGGAGGCTGTGACACTGGAGGTGTTGAGGCCGGTGATGGCGCTGCTGGTTGGATTCAGAGTGCAGGTCGCATATTGCGGAGCGCCGGTGCAGGAGAGTGCCACGGTGCCGGACGTTCCGCCGAGCCCCTGGAGCTGAAGGGCGAAGCTCGCGGTTTGGCCGCTGGTGACGATGGCTGAAGAGGATCCGGTGACGGCGATGCTGTAGTCGTCGCCCTGCCCGGAGAGCGTGACGGTGAGGGATTGAGTGAGGTTGGCGGCGGAGAGGGTGAGTGTTCCGGTGGCTGACCCGGCTGCCGCGGCGGTAAACGTGACCCCGAGCTGGCAGGTTGCTGCGACGGCCAGCGTGGCGGAGCAAGTGTTGGTGGCCAGAGCGAAGCCCGATGTGACGACGGCGTCAAAACTGGTGAGAGCGTAGCCACCGCTATTGGTGACTGTGACCGTCTGCGCGCTGCTTGTGGTGCCGACCGCGAAGCCTCCAAAGTTAATCGACGCAGGAAGCGCGGAGGCGCCGGGCGGGGCGACTCCGGTGCCGGTCAAGGTGACCGTCTGCTTGCGAAACTCGTCGGTCACGGCGAGGGAACCGGATTCACCGCCAGCAACCGTGGGGACATACGCGACCGCGATGGTGCACGTCCCGTTGCCCTGCAGCGTGGTTCCACAGTTGTTGACTGCGGTAAAGTCGCCGGTGGCGGCTACGGCGATGCCGGTCAACAGCTCATCGCCGCTGTTGGTGAGGGTGACCTGCTGCGCGACGCTGACCGTTCCCACCTGCTGCGCGGCGAAGGTGAGCGAAGCGGGCGAAAGCGCGTCGGTGGCGGGGGCCTGGCCCGTGCCGGTGAGCGGAGCGGTTTGCGTGCCCACCGAATCTGTAACCGTGAGGGTTCCATTTCGTGTGCCGGAGGCCGTTGGGGCGAAGACAATGCCCAGGGTACAGCTGTTATTCGGCGCCACAGTTTTGGCGCAGGTATTGGCGGACACCGAGAAGTCACCGGTGACCGTCTCACTGGTCAACGTCGAGGGTTCGCCGCCGGTATTGGCGATGGTGACGTACTGCGGCGAGGACTGGGATCCGACGGCGGTTGCGGTGAAGGTGAGCGACGACGGGGTGAGCACCATCGAAGCCGGAGCCTGTCCGGTCCCGGCGAGCGCAACGGTGAGTTGTCCTCCGTTCATATTGGCGAAGACGGTCAGTTGCCCGGTTCGCGCGCCGCTCTGCGAGGGGTCGAAGGTCACGGAGATCTGGCAGGTGCCCCGGGGCGCGAGCGATTGCCCACTGCAGTTGTCGGTTTCGACGAAGTCTCCGGTGAGGGTGAGGCTGGTAACGTTCAGGTTCAGATCGCCCGCGTCAGTGAGGGTCAAGGTTTGCACCGCGCTGACGGTCTGGACCGGCTGGCCGGGGAAGGTGAGCGATGCCGGGAGAATGGTTGCAGCGGTGGGAGCGATGCCCGCGGTGGCGAGATTGACCTGCCAGATGCCGCGACCCCAGGTGGCGGCGCGCAGGGTCTGAGTGTCGCCTTTGTTGTAGCTCATCAGGCTCATGACCGGCGCGTTGGGCAGGCCGCTGCCGTCGACATTCCAGCAGGCTCCGGTGAACGTCGCGCAATTGGCGACGTTCTGGGTGACGTAGACTCCGGTATCGAGCGCGGCGTAGACGATGTTGGCGTTGTTGGGATCGACGACCACGCTGTTGGCGGGTGCTGGGGGGAGATTGGAGCCGATGTCGGTCCAGTGCGCGCCCGCGTCGGTGGAGCGATAGAGGACGGGACTGTAGGATACGGTGGCAGAGATGCCCTGGATCGTGACGTAGAGGGTCTGGCCGGTGGGGTCGTGCGGATCGGGAAAAATGCTGGAGATCCCGAATCCATCTGGATTGAACTTCTCAGCGGTGATACCGGCGTTGGTCACCGGAGAAGAGTAGCGGTCGATCCATTGGGTGTTCGAGGCTTGGGATGCGTCGTTCACGGCCGCGGTGAAGACGTGGCCGGGGATGAGCCCTCCGCCGTCAAGGACATCCGCCATGCCCGCGTAGAGCTGTTCGGCTCCGGCAGCGGGCGAGCCCGCAGTGATGGGGGCTGCGGCCAGAACGCGAATCTCGGCATTGCCATCGCAGGATGATCCCTGGCCCTTGTCGAGCATGGTGCTGAGCAGATTGAGCTGGCTCCAGCCGGCGCCGGTGGCGGGCCCGCGCCAGACGCGACAGGTGCCGAGAATCACATCTGCGGAATTTTGCGGATCGAGAATCCAGGGAGCGGGAATGGTCTGGAAATCGCTGCCGGCCTGCGCTTCGCCGATGGCCACCTTGCCGAATCCGGCCGTGTTGCAGGAGGTCCCTTCGGTGCAGCGGTTGATGCCCACGCCGAACTCCGAAGTGGCGTACCAGTTTTCCGGATTGGCGGGATCGATGGCGACGCCATCGCCCTCGCCGTTAAGAACCTGATTCCAGGCGGTCGCGCCTGAGACTGGGGCGGCGGCTGTGCCCAATCCTCCGAGCGCGGCGAGCCAGGTGGAGGGATTATTTGGATCTTCGGCGAATTTCTCTACCTGCGCCAGAGAGCCAAGCCCAGTGTTGAGATTCTGAAAATGCCGAGCGTCGTCGCTGGAGCAGGCGGGCGCCTGCTGGTTGACAGCGTCGGTCGAGCGCCACAGACCCGCGTCGTTACCGAAGTAGAGAAGCCCGTTGGCGCCGAAGGTCGTATCGATGGCGTGCTGCGCGGGAGCGACCTGGGCGGCGGCACAGGTCTGCGTGTTGGTGGCGTTGCGCCAGGCGCAGCTGTTCGCCATGCTGCATCGCCAGATGTCCTGGGTGCCGGCAAAGAGCAGCGTGTCCTGCTGCGAGGGAACAGCGGCCAGCCAGAAGTCATAGTCCGCCTGGGCGATGGTTCCGCTGCCGGCGGGGGTCTGGAGAGATTGATCGGAAATGCGCGTGCCGAACTGCACGGTGGAGGAGGAGCACGCAGCGGAGGCGAGGTGGCAAACATCCTGCCACAAGCCCTGGTCGAGATTGTTCTGGTCGACGGTGAGAGCGAACATGTCCCCGGTGACCGGTTGGACCGCGAGCACTCCGGTGAAGATGGGACAGGCTCGCGAGCCGGTGCTTCCCGGATTGGTGGGACACATGGCGGTGGTGAGATTGGCGCCGGGCTGGTTTGCGAGCCTTGTCCAGGTGATGCCGTCGGCGGACTCGTAGTATCCATGAAAGCGCATGGCGGCATAGAAGCGCTTGCGGACGGGATTCCAGATCACCGAGGTCGCCGGATTACTCATGTCGGGGAACTGGTCAGACTGAATGATCTGGTTGCCGTCTTCGACGGTGGCCAGTTGCCAGCTCACGCCCGCGTCCGGAGAGTAATACAGGCCGGTGCTGAGATTGTTCCAGGTGCCGACGTACGCCGCATTTCCCGATTCGGTAACCGCTGCCACCACGAGATCCGGGCTGGTGGTGCTCCACGCAAATCCGGCAAATGCGCTGCCGAGAAATGAGTAGGGCAGTCCAGGTGAATTCAGAGCCGTGGAGGTTTCATCGATCAGGGTCCAGGTCTTTCCTCCGTTGGCGGAGCGAAGGATGCCTGCGCCATACCAGGCGCCAGTGCCGGTGCTGGGGTCGCCAGTTCCGGCGAGGATCACGCTGGTCCCGCCGGGCTGCACGGTGACTGCGCCGATGCTGAGCGAGGTGAGCGCGGCTGTTGACCATGCGCTCAGCGTGTCAGTGAGCGGAGTGAAGGTGACACCCGCTGCGCTGCCGGCGGCGTTGGTGGATTTCCATACGCCGCCGCCATCGGTGCCGGCGTAGACGGTGTTTCCGGAGGGATCGGAGGGATCGGCCGCCAGGCTGGTGACCGGACCGGTGACCAGGTTCCACGCGGAGGTGCTGACCTGGGAAGGCCCAACGGGTTCCCATGTGGTCGAGGGTGTTGCAGCGGCCTGGGCGCGGACCATGGCCGCATGAGCGGCGCGCGCTCGCACCAGTACGATGGCGGGAATTGCATTGCGAGGAGCCCGACGCGCCGAAAAGAGGACTGTGCGCCGATCCGGATCTGTTGGTGACGATGCCGGACCCTGGGTCTGCGGCGGTTG
>JBAVUB010000157.1:0-2388 GCA_049696575.1 Acidobacteriaceae bacterium
GGGTACGGCAGTCGCATGTGGTAGCCACCGATGACACCATCTTTCCAATGCTGAGCCCGGGCAAGGCCAAGCAGGCGCGGATGTGGGTCTATGTAGGCGACCCAGATCATCCATACAACGTGTTCGACTTCACGCTGAACCGGGGTCGCGATGGGCCGAAACAGTTTCTGAAGGATTACACGGAGGTCCTGCTGGCCGACGCCTACGGCGGCTACAACGGCGTAGTGGCCGGCAACGGCATCACCCGTGCCGGATGCTGGAGTCATGCGCGACGGAAGTTCGTCGACGCAGAGAAGACGGCGCCGGAGATCGCGCGCGAGGCGACAGCCTGGATGGGCAAGCTCTTTGCCACCGAGAGCCGGGCCCGGGAAGCTTCGGTATCCGAGCGCCTGGAGATCCGGCAGAAGCAGTCGGTTCCGGTGCTGGCCGAGCTGCGGCAGAAACTGCTCCTGTGGAAAGAACAGTTGCTGCCGAAGCATCCCATGGCGGAGGCGGTGAACTATACCCTGGGTCAGTGGGCGGAGCTGACCGTGTTCTGCTCGGACGGCGCGGTGCCCATCGACAACAACGTGAGCGAGCGGGAGATGAAGCGGATTGTGTTGAACCGGAAGAATTCCCTCTTTGTCGGCAACCCGCGCGGAGGGCGCACAGCAGCAATCCTGGCCAGCCTGACCAGCACGTGCCGCCGACACGAAATGGATCCGCAGCTGTATCTCACGCAGTTGCTGGTGAACCTGCCGTCGGTGAAGTTGAGCGAACTGGACGCTTGGCTGCCGGATCGGTGGAAGCTTCAGCAAGCAGCGCGGGCTGCGGCTCTCCGCCCAGAGTCATAAAACCCGCGCTCCGTACCTCGCCCGACTGTTCCCTCTACGCCCTGCCATGCCGTAACCTTGCGATACTCGCGGGCTCCAGACAAGATGGGGTTGGTTAACCGCTCACGATAGATATGCATTTACGCCACTGCTCTTGAGCGTTGACTGGAATGCGTCGGAGGTCGTGGGAAAATCGCTAGAGGACGTACAGCCCACTACGTATGCGTCACCATTCGAGTCCACGACGATTCCATTGCCGTTTTCTCCGGTGCTGCCGTTTGTTCCGCCGAGGAAAGTCGAATAGACAAGCGACTGCTTTCCGGACTGGGTGAGATCAAATTTCGCGGCGAATGCCTTACCCCCGTCGCTGTTGGTACTTTGAAATGCACCGGCCGTGATTGGGAAATCGAACGAATCCGCACCGCCGGTGATGTAAGCCTTGTCCGTTCCGTCTAGCGCGATGTTCTCACCCCAATCTCCCACTATGCTGGTGGTCGATCCACCGAAATAGCTAGAGTACACAAGAGATTGCGCACCGGATTGATATGTTGAGATTTCAGCGACAAAGGCATTCCCATCCGGACTTTTCAGTGACGATTGGTAGGCATTAGAGGTCGTAGGGAATGGTGCTGACGAGTCGGATGTAGTCTGGCCGACTATATATGCGTCGCCCGATCCATCCACGGCGACGCTGTCGCCGATGTCGCCGATGAGAACCCCCGCGCCGTCGCCGCCCAAATAGGTCGAGTAAAACAAAGACGCGCTCCCGGACTGGTTCGTATTCACCACGGTTAGGAACGCGTTCCCGTTCGGGCTCGCCAAGGAAGATTGGTAAGCGGTGGGCGTCGTCGGAAACGGCGTCACTGAGGTGTCGGATGTCGTCACACCAGTGACATAGGTGAATCCGTAGGCATCGGCTGCAATCCCGAAGCCGAGGTCGCCATAGCCTTGGGTGGAGTTCGTCGAGTTTCCCCCGCCGCCGACGTAGCTCGAATACAGAAGCGAAGCTGCACCGGTTTGCGTTGTGTCGAGCCGCGCGATGAATGCGTTTCCATAGGTGGGATTGTTGTTTGCCGTCTGGAAGCCGTTGACGATCGGGAAGTCGGTCGAGAACGAATAGCCCGTTACGTAAACGTTGCCTGTGGGATCGAGCGCGATTCCGTAGCCGTAATCTCCGCCAGTGCCTCCTAGATACGTCGAATATAGAAGCGTGGCGCCGGTTGGGTCAAACTTGCTGACGAAGGCGACGTAGTTGGCGTTGCCCGTTGACTGATAGCCGTCGACCACTGGGAAATCAGTGGAGGGCGTGGCGCCGACGACGTATGCGTTGCCGCTCGCGTCGACGGCGATGCCATCGCAGTCAGCACCAGCGAGCGGCACTACGCCGTTACGGAAATCGCTGAGATGTGGAACCTCAGTCCTGATAAAGTTCGCGAGATTTTCAAGAATGAGCCTGGTGTGCTTGTGATCGGAGAACAGAGTCCGCGCCACAAGAGACGCTATGTTACGCTACGGATTCCTCACTCCGTGCTTGAACGCGTTCATCTTCGGCTGGCATCGAAATTCGGGATTAGGT
>JBAVUB010000158.1:0-5355 GCA_049696575.1 Acidobacteriaceae bacterium
CCCCTCGACGTCGACCGCGACCCCATCCTCTCGCCCGATGCGGCCGACAACGCCCCCGTCAACCCTTCCCACCCCACCGCCAATCAGGAAGCGAAGCGCGAGCACGGCGTCTACACCCTCACCCGCAACGTCGACGAAGTCGTCCTCAACTGCACCGTCATCGACAACGACGGCCATCTCGTCCAGGATCTCGCCCAGCCCGACTTCCACGTCTTCGAAGACAACACCCTCCAGAACATCGTCGCCTTCTCCCACTCCGACGTCCCCATCTCCCTCGGCATTCTCATCGATAACTCCGGCTCCATGCGCGACAAGCGCGCCGCTGTCAACACCGCCGCCCTCGACCTCGTGCGCGCCTCCAATCCGCAGGACGAAGCCTTCATCGTCAATTTCTCCGACGAAGCCTTCCTCGATCAGGACTTCACCTCCGACATCAACAAGCTCCGCGAAGGCCTCTCCCACATCGAATCCCGTGGTGGCACCGCCCTCTATGACGCCGTCGTTGCCTCCGCCGATCAGCTCGCCCACGGCGCCCGCCTTCCCAAGCAGGTCCTCCTTATCATCACCGACGGCGAAGACAACGCCTCCACCCTGGACCTCGAGCAAACCGTCCGTCGTATTCAGGATCTCCAGGGTCCCGTCGTCTACTCCATCGGCCTGCTCTTCGGCGATGAGGACAAGGGCCAGGAAGCCCACCGCGCCCGCCGCGCCCTCCAGATCCTTTCCGACGATACCGGCGGACTCGCCTTCTTCCCCCACTCCCTCGCCGACGTCGACGTTATCGCCGCCGAAGTCGCCAAAGATATCCGCAACCAGTACACCATCGGCTACCACTCCACCAAACCAGCCAAGCTCGGCGGATACCGCACCGTCCATGTCGAAGCCAAAGCCGCGCACCACGGCAAGCTCTTCGTCCGCACCCGTACCGGCTACTACCCCAAACCCGACTCCCAGCTTCCCAAAGGCGCCGTCGCCGAATCCAGATCGAAACCCCAGTAGCCGCTGCCGATCCAGCCCGACCACCCCCGCCCCAACGCCCCCGGCCAGGTTCACCCCACAGCAAGAAGTCTGCTCCTCCGCTGTCTAACTCTAAAGAACATTCTTTCTGCTCTTCAGTCCGAAGTACCGCCCAGGTTCATTTTGGGAACCGGCGCCAATCCAGCCCGACCATCCCCACCCCAGAGGCCCCGGCCAGGTTCACCCCACAGCAAGAAGCCTTCTCCCCCGCCACCCGACTTGAAAGAACATTCTTTCTGCTCTTCACTCCGAAGTACCCCTCCAGTCCCGTTTTGGAAAATAACCCAATCCGGCCCTGCATTCGACCTCATCCACAGAAAAAGTCTCGGGATCCGCCCGCATCTCGCCGAAGGAACCTCCCCGCAAGCCTTTCCCTCACACGCCACCCTTCACCCTGGCACCGGCTTCCGATACACTACCCTGTCCATGACACAGACCAGCACTTCCTCCGCAACCCACATCGGCGCTGACCCGCACATCGCCGCCGACATCACCGCCCTCATCGGCCACACCCCCCTCCTGCAACTCCGCCGCCTCCCCCCGCCCAACTCCGCCGACCTCTTCGCCAAGCTTGAATTCCTCAACCCCGGCGGCTCCGTCAAAGACCGCGCCGCCCTCGGCATGATCCTCGACGCCGAACGCCGCGGTATCCTCCACAAGAATTCCATCATCACCGAAGCCACCGCCGGCAACACCGGCGTCGGACTCGCCCTCGTCGGCGTCAACCGCGGCTATCGCGTCGTCCTCTTCGTCCCCGAAGGTTTCGCCGAAGAAAAATGTGCGCTCATGCGCGGCTTCGGCGCCGAAGTCCACCGTACCCCGGAAGCCGAAGGCATGTCCGGTGCCATCCGCCGAGCCCTCGCTCTCGCCAAATCCGACCCCAACGTCTGGGCCGCCCTCCAGTTTGACAATCCCGCCAACCCCCAGTTCCACCACGACACCACCGCTGTCGAACTCTGGGAACAGATGGACGCCCGCATCGACGCCTTCGTCGCCGGTGTCGGCACCGGCGGCACCTTCTCCGGCATCGCCCGCTTCCTCAAGGAAAAAAATCCGCACATCCTCACCGTCGCTGTCGAAACCCAGGGCTCCATCCTCCAGGGAGGCGAACCCGGCCCCCACAAAGTCGAAGGCATCGGCGTCTCCTTCGTCCCCAACACCTTCGACCGCTCCGTCTGCGACGAAATCGTAATGGTCACGGATACAGAAGCCTTCGTCGCCGTCAAACGCCTCGCCGCCGAAGAAGGACTCCTCGCCGGCTCCAGTTCCGGCGCCATCATTCACTGCGCCTGCGCAATCGCCCAACGCCTCGGCCCAGGCAAACGCGTCGCCACCTTAATCCCCGACTCCGCCGAGCGCTACCTCTCCAAAAACATCTTCGCTGGCGGAGTCTGATGTCTCGCCGAAGGCTGGTTGTTCTTGCGGTCTGGATGTTCAGTGCAACAGCTTGCCTCTCCCAGGGCAACATGACGATTCAGAACCGTCCTGTGAAATCACAAAAACTCGCCGGGATCGTAATGGCCGGCGGCCAGCCATTTCCAGAGGCCCACGTCGAAGAATGCGACGCAAACTGGCAGCACGTTCTCTCGTCAACCAGGACAGACGCCAACGGCCATTTCCGTCTCGCGCCCGTCGGCAAGGGTTCAGTGCACTATCTTCGGGTATACGCGCCCAACTTCAACCTATCCGAGTATCCGGTCATCCTGTCGAGGTTCGCCCACGCCGAGCTTCAGTTCCAACTGTACCCAGGCACTTGAGGAAAACGCGCCGGGGCAACCGAATCCGATCAGCGCGCCGAAACGCAGTCTCGGCGCCTCGCCAAAATCCTGCTGCCATCCCCAGCCCCGCTGCGTTACACTGCTGCCCACATTCTCCCGGCATCATTCCAATCCGCACCACGGGGTCCATCGATGAAGCTCCGCGTTCTTCCCGCCTCGCTCGCCGTCCTCGCGCTCGCCACCTCCCTCCACTCCGCAGCCGCCCAGGCCGCCCGCGACAACAATCCTGACCTCATCGAGGTCCGCAAATACACCCTCACCATGCCCAAAATTCAGAACCTCGTCGCCGCTACCGACGCCATCAACAAAATGGTGGCCGCCGACCCCTCCCTCAAGCAGAAAATGGACGCCGGCGCCGACACCGACAAAACCCTCGACCAAAAAGTGCGCAACATTGATACAAATTTTCCTCAGGTCGCCGCCGTTCTCCACAGCCACGGCCTCTCCACCCGCGAATACCTCCTCGTCACCCTCGCCTTCATCAACGACGTTTCCTTCGTCGCCATGAAAAAGCAGGGCATGATCAAGGATTACCCGCCCAACTCCGTCACTCCCGAGAATGCCGCCTTCGTCGAAGCCAATTACGACAAGCTCCAGCAAATCGGCCAGAAGCTTTCCCCCGATCAGAACTAAATCGCGCCGGGTGCCCCATATCTGCCCGCCGTTGGCAGATGTGGGAAAGCGCGAAAGCGCCCGCATTTTCTGTTTTCTGCGCCCGGTTGCTCCCAAGCTCCCGGCTGTTGACTGTACCCTGTCCCCTGTACCCTGTACCCTCTCTCCATGCCCTGGTACAACTACATCGCCTGCTTCTTCGCCGGAATGTTCCTCGCCAACTTCGTCCCTCACTTCGTCAAAGGCATCTGCGGCGATCCTTTCCCCTCGCCGTTTTCCAAGCCGCCCGGCAAAGGACTCTCCTCGCCCACCGTCAACGTCCTCTGGGCCCTGCTCAACCTGGTCATCGGCTGCATCCTCGTCCGCGTCGGAAAAATCTCCGCCGGCAATTACCCCGCCCTCGCCGTCTTCTTCGCAGGCATCGCCGTCATGAGCATCATGCTCAGCATCAGCTTCCGCGACAAACACACCGGCTGATCACAGGCCAGCCCCGACTCAACATCTCGTCCCTGCCGCCCGGCTCCGCTACTCTTCCCGCAGCACCTGCATCGGATCCACCCCCGTCGCCCGCGCTGCCGGAACCACGCTGGCCGCCAGCGCAATCACCGTCAAACTCCCCACCGCCACAACCAGCACCACCGGATCAGCCGGCTTCAGCCCAAACAGCATCGTCTGCGCCGCTCTTCCCACCGCCACCGCCAGCCCCGCTCCCACCACCACCCCAATCGCCAGCAGCGTCAGCGTCTCCCGCAGCACCATGCCCAGAATGTTCCCCTTCCCCGCCCCCAGCGCGATCCGCACCCCAATCTCGTTCCTGCGCCGCACCACCATATACGAGATGATTCCGTAAATCCCCACCATTGCCAGAACCGCCGCCAGCGCGCCGTAGAAACCGGACAGCGTCGCCATCAGTCGCTCCCGCGTCAATCCTTCCAGCACCGACTTCCTGAGCACGCTGAAGTTCAGCACGATCCCCGGACTGCTCTCCGCCGCCGTCCGCTTCAGCGACCCGATCAACGACGCCGGATCCGCGCTCGACCGCACCAGAAACGTCGAATCCGTACCCGGGTCCGCCATCTGGTAAATGGCTACGTAGATAATCGGGACGAAATCCTGACGCAGATCGAGATACTTCGTGTCTCCCACCACGCCGATGATTCGATACACCTGATCCGGCTTCCCCTCCGATTGTCTCTTCCCAAACGTTCTGCCGATGGCATTGCCATCGGGGAAAAAGGTCCGTGAAAACTTTTTGTTGACGATAGCGACCAGCGGCGACGTCGGCGTGTCGCTCTCATCAAAGTCCCGCCCCGCCAGCAACGGCGTCCGCATCGTTTCGAAAAATCCCGTGCTGGCCGAATTGAAGTACACCAGTTTGCGAGCAATCGCAGTGTCCGGAATATCGATGAATTCGTTCCATCCATCCCCGCTCAACGGCACGACGTTGACCTCCGACGCTGCCATCACCCCGGGCGTGCTCCTCACCCTCGCCAGCAGTTCGCGCTGGTAAGCCAGGTGGTTCGCCACCGGAAGCTGCAGCGGCGAAAAATCGAAATCCGCGACGACCACATTGTCCTGCTCGAACCCCGCATTCTCTGTCAGCAGATTCCTGAATGTCCGCACAAACAGCAGCGCCGCCACCAGCAGCACCAGGGATAACGCCACCTGCGAAACAATCAGCCCGCGCCGCAGCAGAAACCGTTCCCGCCCCGCCGTCAGCCCGCGTCCGCTCGCCTTCATCACCGTTCCCGGATCGGCATGCGCTGCCTGCAGTGCCGGCGCCACGCCAAACAGCACACACGTCAGCAGCGCAACCCCCAACGTGAACCCCAGCACCCGCCAATCCGGATAAAGCGGCAGATACACAGGATTCTGCGCGTCGCCGAGGAACGCAATCAAACCTCGGCCCAGCATCTGCGCCAGCGCGATCCCTACCGCCGCCCCGCTC
>JBAVUB010000159.1:0-2066 GCA_049696575.1 Acidobacteriaceae bacterium
CCTTCGCGCAATCCTCGTCTGGTCCGCCGCCCACAACGCCCGCCACCTCGCCCTCGAAGTCCGCGCCGGCAACGCCCCCGCCATCGCCCTCTACCAGCGATGCGGCTTCCGCCCCGAAGGCCGCCGCCCCCGCTACTACACTGATCCTGAAGAAGATGCCCTGCTTCTGGGCATGCCCATTACCCTCGATTCACCCCAGGTTCGTTTTCCACCATAAAAGGGATTGAACGTCAGGCTTCTCCGGTGCTAGCGTGGTACGTCTCACTTTTGTAGTGAGCAAATTCGCCCGGCGAACCCACGTCTAGCCGCGGCTCCGCCGGGATTGGATCCCGCAACGGAGGTGTCGTCTATGGCTCTGGAAGCGAACGGTCAGCCGGATAGTGAAGCAATACGTCGTCTGGAAGAAGAGCATCGTCACTATTCGGAGAAGCTCGAAGCCCTGCTCCAAAAACCCTGGCTTTCTGACGATGAGCAAATCGAGGAAGTTCGCCTGAAAAAGCTCAAATTGCATATCAAGGACCAGCTAACCCTGGTCAGAAGTCAGCCCCGCGCTTTCAGCGCCGCCTGACGCAGTCCGTACTCCCACATCTCATCTCCCGCTGCGACGCGTCGCCATCGCCCCCGCGAAGAGTGTCTCTTAAACGTCAGTCCGTCATCCCGCCGGGTGAAAGTCAAAGTACGCCAGGTTCATGTTCCCCTTCGTCAGAATCTGCACCGTAATCAAATTCTTTCCCGCCGGCAACTGTAGCCGCGCCAGATCCCGCGCCAGATTCCAGTGGTGCCACTGCCGCCACGCGATCGGGTCTCGCGCATCGTAGGTCGACTCGATGGTCAGCGGCCCCGTCGCGTTTTTCCCGTTCACGTCGAGCGCAATCGTACCGCCGCGGTTGGAAGTGTAGAGCAAATCCGCGGCATAAACCCCTGCCCTGGCGACCTCCACCGTGATGTTGAACCACTCCCCTGGCTCCGTCCAGCCAACGTACAGCTGATTCTCCGGCGGCTGCACCCGATCCCAGGGGCTGTTGTCGATCTGGTCGTGAAACTTCGTGTACGAGGTATCGACGCCCTCCTGCATGCGGAACTCGTTCAGGTAGCTCCCATCTGCCGGATTCAGCGCTCCGCTGCCGTTGTTCTTCGCGTCCGTATCGTGATAGGCGACCCCTTCGCCTTCGCGGTCGTAGTAGGCACACTCCACCCGGCCAGGGATTTTCTGCGCGCCGCCGGTATGACGACTGTCTTCAAACGGCACGCCAGCGTAACCCGCCGGCGACTGCGCCACCAGCATCGGACCCGCATTCCATCCCGCCATCAGCCAAAAACCCACGCGCCACAGTCCGCTTTTCAAAGCCGTTTCCTCCGCCCACGAATGTAACTTCCCAGGCCGCGCATTACCACCGGCGCATTTTGATCCTCCTCTCGCCGCGGTTCTGGCATCAGTCCCCGCTGCGGGAGCGGTTAGAATGGGGAGGACTTTCGGACGAACGTTCAGTTCGGTCCCACGGCCGGTTTTCCGTTCTTCGGTATCTGCGGGTTTCTGCCCGGCTCAAGGCTCAACCGCCGCATTCCGGCTCAATCGTCCGACGGTACGTTGTCCCTTCTCAATCATGGTGCGTGACGGATACTTCTACGGGCTGGCGCTGGCTGCGGTCGCCGCCGTTCTCTGGTTTTGGACCGGCCGCGTGGGCTGGGCCATTCCGCCACTGCTCTTCGCCGCCTTCTTCCTCTGGTTCTTCCGCGATCCCAGGCGATCCATCCCTCCGGAGCGCGGCATCGTCGTTTCCCCGGCCGACGGCAAAGTCACTGAAGTCGCGCACATCACCACCGTCGACGGCGAACGCCTCCGCCTCAGCATCTTTCTCAGCGTCTTCGACGTGCACGTGAACCGCTCGCCCGTCGAGGGCATCCTGCGCGAGGTCCGCTACCGCAAGGGCGAATTTCTCAACGCCATGAACCCCGCCTGTTCCGAACGCAACGAGCGGAACCTCGCCGTGGTCGACTGCATCGAGGGCTACCAGGTTTCCTTTATCCAGATTGCCGGACTCCTCGCCCGCCGCATCGTCTTCAAC
>JBAVUB010000160.1:0-7830 GCA_049696575.1 Acidobacteriaceae bacterium
TGGGGCCGGCGGGCAGCGGAGTTTCAAATTGGGACTCGATGCGTTACTGAGGTTTTAAAACGGGGGCGATTAACAAGAACCGTGGGTGAAATGAGTCCAAGCTTCTTGCTGTGGGGTGAACCTGGCCGGGCCCTCGGGGTTTGTGACTTTTGCACCTGATTGCCCCTGTTCGGATCTTTGTACCTGATCACACTCCCACGGGGAAGGGTTTCGGGGAGGTGTCGTCGAGGTTGGCGCCGGAACGCCAGCGCTCGAAGCGTCCCTGGAAGAGCGAGAGCAGGCCGGTATAGATATAGCCGACGACGAAGAGGAGCAGGAAGGGGACGGTGAAGTAGTTCTCGTTGGCGACGGCGTACCAGATGCAGAGGACGAAATAGCCGCCGACGAGGAGTTCGAGGAAGGGGATGATGCCGAGGCGCTTGCGATATTTCGCGGCGCCTATCGATTTTTCGCCGCGCCTCTGGACGCGGTATTTGGGAGTTCGCGTGAAGGGGCTGCGGATGCCGAAGAGGGCTTCCATGACGGCGATGGTGTTGGTGATGGTGAGGCCGATGCCGAGGGCCATGAGGAAGGGAAGATAGAGGAAGGTGCGGAACCAGCGGCGCGGGTACAGTTCCTTTTGCGAGACGAGATAGAACGACGAGATAGAAAAGGTGGAGGCGAGGAAGAGGGGGAAATCGATATAGAGCATCTCCCACCAGCCCTGATAGAAGCGAATGATCATGGCGGGCATGAGGAGGACGGAGAGCACGACCATGAGCGGGTAGCTGATGTTGGCGGTGAGGTGGTACCAGGCTTCAACTTTGGTGCGAAGGGGCACATCGGAGCGGAAGAGGCGGGGCAGGATTTTTTTGGAGGTCTGGATGAGGCCTTTGGCCCAGCGCTGCTGCTGGGTTTTAAAGGCGGTCATCTCGATGGGGACTTCGGCGGGACAGTCGATGTCCTGGACGTATTTGAATTTCCAGCCGAGGATCTGGGCGCGGTAGCTGAGGTCGGTATCTTCGGTGAGGGTGTCGTGCTGCCAGCCGCCGGCCTGATCAATGACGCAGCGGCGCCAGATGCCGGCGGTGCCGTTGAAGTTGAAGAAGAGGCCGGCCCGGGAGCGGGCGCCGTGCTCGAGGACGAAGTGGCCGTCGAGAAGGATGGCCTCGACCTGGGTGAGGAAGCTGTAGTCGCGGTTGAGGTGGGTCCAGCGGGTTTGCACCATGCCGATGGTGGGCTCGGCGAAGTGGTGAATGGTGCGCAGGAGCCAGTCGGGGCGAGGGACGAAGTCGGCGTCGAAGATGGCTATGAACTCGCCGGTGGCGGATTTGAGGCCTTCCTGCAGGGCGCCGGCTTTGAATCCGGTGCGGTTGGTGCGGTGCAGGTAGACGATGTTGTGGCCGAGGGCGCGGTAGCGGTCGACGATGAGCTGGGCTACTTCTTTGGTTTCGTCGGTGGAGTCGTCGAGGACCTGGATGTCGAGGAGGTCGCGGGGGTAGTCGAGGCGGCAGACGGACTCAATGAGGCGATCAATGACGAACTGCTCGTTGTAGATGGGGAGCTGGATGGTGACGCGGGGGAGTTGTTCGAAACGGCTGGGTGGCTGATGGGTGGCGTTTTTCCGGTAGTGGTAGTACTGCCAGACCAACTTGTAGCGGTGCAGACCGTAGATGGAAAGCACGATCATGACGACGAAGTAGGGAGTGAGGAGGAGGGTATCGAAGGAGAAGAGCTGCCAGTGGTAAAGGTTCTGGAAGGTGTGGTCGCCGTAATGGGTGCGGAGGTAGTGGCGGAGGTCGTTTTTTACGAAGAAAAGGGCGAGGTTCTGGGCTGCGGGTGTGAGGAGGCGGGTTGTGGAGGCCAGGAAAGCGAGGAGCATGAAGGTACAGGGTACAGGGTGCGGGGTGGAGGGTACAGGGATCAGTGGAGACGACCTTTGGAGTCGCGGCCCGACACGGCGCCGTGACTGGGAAGGAGAGCGGCGATGGGGGGGAACAGCGTCGATTTGGGAATAGAACGGTACTTAGGGGTAGAGGTCCGGAAATGAGTAGTAGGGAGGACGGGTGGAAGGAGCTTAAGCTTCTTGCTGTGGGGTGAACCTGGCCGGGGCTTCGGGCTTTTCGCGGGTTTCCTGTCGCCGACCCTTCTACGAACCCGTGCCTGCCACGCTTCACACGCACCGCACCTAAGCCCCGCTTACCCCCCGTTGCCGGGCGGCGGAGTTTCAAATTGGAACTCGGCGGAGTACTTAGGTTTGAAGTTCTGGAACGATCACGCTGACAGGTGCGGAACGAGTCTACGCTGCTTGCTGTGGGGTGAACCTGGCCGGGGCCTCAGGCTTTTCGGGGGTTTCTTGTCGGCACTCCTCCACGAACGCGTGCCTGCCGACGCTTCTCACGCACCACACCTGAGCCCGCTTACCTCCCGTTGTGGGGCGGCGGAGTTTCAAATTGGAACTCGGCGCAGTACTACGGTTTGAAGCTTTGCAACGATTCACGCTGACAGGGTGCGGAACGAGTCTACGCTGCTTGCTGTGGGGTGAACCTGGCCGGGGCAGTCTGTTCTTTTGGGTTTGGTGCGGCTGCGGGTCGGGGCCGGCAATGAGTCGATGCAGCGGAGTTTGAAATTGAAACTCGGCGCGGTACATAGGTTTGAAGCTTTGCGATGATTCGCACCGACAGGGCGCTGAACGAGTCCAAGCTGCTTGCTGTGGGGTGAACCTGGGCGGGGCAATACATCAACGGCGTTGCTTGTGCCGTACGACTAACGTCAGTACGCAGTTCGCAGTCGCCTTCGCTTCGTCTTGAAGCGACGTCTCCACCAAGACTCCATCTACCGGCAAACCAGATTGCCCGGTCCGCTGGAAACGGAGTGGTGGTGCCGTTAGTCGTACGACACAAGTCTGTTCCTTTGGGTTTGGTGCGGCTGCGGTCGGGGTCGGGATGAATCGGGCAGCGGGGTTTCAAATTGGAACTCGGCGCGGTACTTAGGTTTGAAGCTTTGCGATGAGATGTGCGGAGCGCAGACCGAAAGAGTTCAAGCTTCTTGCTGTGGGGTGAACCTGGTCAGGGGAGCTTTGGGTTTGGTGGGGGTGGGGGCAGGGCCAGTGATGAATCGGGGCCCGGAGGTCGGGACCCGGAGGTCGGAGCCCGGAGGTCGGAGCCAGGAATCGGAGACAGGAATCGGGGCCAGGAATCGGGGCCAGGAGTCGGGGCCAGGAGTCGGGGCCAGGAGTCGGAGCCAGGAATCGGGGCCAGGAGTCGGGGCCAGGAGTCGGAGCCGGGAGGCTTATTTGCGGCCGAAGCGGTAGACGATGCCGAGGTTGCCGCCGCGGTTTTCCTCAAATGTGCTGTTGTAGAGGGTGAACAGGTCGTTGCCGGTGAAGCGAACGGCGAGGGCGGGGCTGAGGTTCCAGTCAGCGGAGGCGCCCACGGTGAAGTTGAGGGCGGTGGTGTCGGTAAAGAGGCCGACATCCTGCGGGGGCAGGCCGTTGGTGCCGGTGCCGAAGTTGCCGTGGCCGGCGCCGGCGAGGCCGAAGGCGGTCCAGCCCCAGTGCTGGCCTTTGAAGAAGCGGTAACGAGGGCCGGCGAGGAAGGTGTACTGGCTGATGGAGGGATTGAAGACGGAGTAGGGATTGCGGTTGGTGTAGGCGGTGCCGTAGTAGCCGCGGAAATCGGCAGTGATGCCGAGGTCGCCGTGGATGTAGTCGGTAAGGTCCAGGTACCAGGCAGCTTCGTTCATGCGCTGGAGGGTGCTGCCGGGGGTGAAGCGGAGGGAGCCGCCGCCGAAGTCCAGCTCATATTTGTGGCTGTAGGTGTCGGCGATGATCTGGCGGATACGGATTTTCTTCCGGGCGTTGACGCGGGCCTGGGCCTGGCGGAGAACCTCGGTGCGCTCCTGGGGGGTGGACTGGGGTTGTTCGGACTGGTCGGGCGGCTGGGACTGCGGGGTGGACGGCTGCGGGGATGCATCCTGTGCGCGGGTTGCAGAGGGAGCAAAAAGAAGAACTGCGAAGAGCGGATACACGGCGTATCCGGAGAACTTGCGAAAACGCATGAACCTGAATGCCTCCACTGCTTTCGACGAAAGGAAAAGAAGAAGAACTGTGTCTGCTTTGTATTAAACCATCTGCGGGGAACGAGCGGGTAGCCGGTGGCCCGCAGCGGACAGCGAGCAGCGGATAGCGGACAGCGGACAGGGAGAAGATGGCGGATAGCAGAGGGCGGTTGGCGGAGATGGGGTGGCCGGTGGGCGTGGATTGCGGAATCTTCCGGGGCGTGCAAGGATGCCGTGAAGGCAGGTTGTTATTTTCTGGATTGAGGCGGGGAGCGCATGAAATTCCTTGTGGGTTTGATTCTGGGGCTGCTGGTGATTCCGGTGTGGGGGCTGATTTATTTTCACTGGGGGCATCCGCCGGTGGCGGTGGGGGATGCGCCGTTTCCGCTGGAGCGGCAGCTGGTGCATGCGCCTCTGCACGCGCGCATCGACAGGGAAATGCCATCCAACGCGCCGATCGAGGCGAGCGCCACGAATCTGACGGCCGGGGCGCAGGTCTATCGCGAGCAGTGCGCATCGTGCCATGGGCTGTACGGACGGCCTTCGGCGTTTGCGGACCATATGTATCCGCACGCGCCGCAGCTGTGGGCGCCGCATGGGCATGGCGGCGTGATCGGAGTGAACGACGATCCGGTGGGCGAGACGTACTGGAAGGTGGCGAACGGGATCCGGCTGAGCGGGATGCCGTCGTTCGATAAGGTTCTGAACGAGACGCAGATGTGGCAGGTGAGCCTGCTGCTGAAGAACGCGGGGCAGCCGATGCCGGCGGATGTGACGAAGCTGATCGAGACTCCGCTGGATTTCAGCGTGGAGGGGTCTGGAGCGGCGGCGGCTCCGGCCAACCCGCCGGTGGGGAACCACTAAAGCGCGCGGCTGAGCTGGAAGAGGCGACCGGATGAGGAGCAGTTTTTGCCGGTGGCGACTCTCAGGGTGATGCAGGTCGAGCCTGTGGGGTGGAAGGCTGCAGGCTCGAACCATGCGAAAGCGCGACCGGAGTGGCACTCTCCTTGACGGGAAAGGAGAGAGCGCGTACTCTCCTATCCCAGATAGGAGAGAGGCTATGACGAAACCGGTTGAGCTCCCGCAGGGCACACTCGAGATGCTCATCCTCAAGGCGGTCTCGCTCGGTCCGCTGCATGGTTACGGCATCCTGCTGCGCATCCAGCAAATCTCCGGCGAGCGACTTGAAATCCTGCAGGGCTCGTTCTATACGGCTATCTATCGTCTGGAGAGCCGTGGCTGGATCAAGGGCCAGTGGGGCGAATCGGAGAACAATCGCCGGGCCCGCTTTTACTCGCTAACTGCCGGCGGCAGGCGCCAACTCAGGGCCGAGACCGCCAAATGGACGGACATGGCGGCTGTCGTCGCCGGCATTCTAGCCCGGAAAGCGGACGAGATATGAGTCTGCTCTCCGCCCTGCGCAGGCTCTGGCGTTCCATTGCGCCACGCACCCACAGCGACGTCGAAGAAGAGTTTCGTTCTACCCTCGACGCTTACCAGGTAGATTTAATCCGCCAGGGCCTGTCTGCAGAAGAAGCGCGGCGCAAAGCGAGCATCGATCTCGGCCGGGCCGCCGCCCAAAACGAAACGTACCGCGAAGCCGTCGGCCTCCGGCTCTTCGATGAACTGGGGGGCGACATTCGCTACGGCCTGCGCGCTCTGCGCCGCAACCCGGGCTTCGCGGCGGTCGCCGTGCTCTCGCTCGCGCTCGGCATCGGGGCGACAACAGCGATGTTCTCGCTGATCTACGCGGTGTTGCTGCACCCGTTTCCTTACGCCGGCGCGGATCGCATCATGAACCCCATCCTCGTCGACCAGCAACATCCCGATGACTATGAGTGGTTCAGCCTGAGCAAGGCCCAGCTGGATGAAATGCGCCTGGCAGCCCCGGTTGAGTCGGTGCTTGGCTTCAACAGCGGACACATGGAGATCACCGGCGGCGCACTGCCGGAAGACATTTGGGGTGTTTACCTCACAGAGAATGCCGGGACTTTCTTTGGCGTGCGTCTGCTTCTCGGGCGGACCATCGAGCCTTCCGATGCAGGCCATTCCGTGGTTGTTCTCAACTACCGTTTCTGGCAGAGCCACTTCGGCGGCGATCCCCACGTGATCGGGCGGTCGCTGGAAATCGATCATTCCTCCTGGACCATCATCGGGGTCATGCCGCGCAGCTTCGCATTCAGTGACGTCACGGGTGTTGGCGACGTTTATCTACCGGCGAGTCAGATGCGGGATCTTGCGAATATTCCCTCTGTGTCCTACCTGCCGTGGATCAAGCTTAAGGCCCACGTCGGCGTGGCCTCCGCCGGCGCCGCGCTCGAGCCTCTCGTGCCCCAGCTTGCGAAACAGCGCCTCGAGCACTCCCCCGATCCCTGGCATCTTGCGCTGCAGCCCATCATCGTGCCTTACCAGCAGGACACGGGCCGCACGCTCACGCTGCTGCTGGCCGGTGTTGTACTCCTGCTGATCATCGGTTGCGCCAACTGTTCCATCCTGATGCTGGCGCGGGGGCGCACGCGCCTGCGCGAGCTCGCCATCCGATTGGCAGTCGGCGCCAGCCGCTGGCGCATCGTGCGCCAGTTGCTCATTGAGGCTGTCGTCATCTCCTCGACCGGCGCCGTCCTTGGCGTGGCAGCGTCGTACTGGCTGGCGAGGCTTCCTCTGCTGCTCTCTCCGGATTCCTTTCCCGCCGAATCTCTTATCCGCCTCAACCTCCCGATCCTGGCGTTTTCCGTCGTGCTCGCGCTGCTCTGCGGCATCCTGTTCGGTCTTGTCCCCGCCTTGCGTCTCTCGCGTCACGATTCCGCGCGGATGCTCCCGGGCAGGCAGATCGGCGTGGTCGCCGCTCCCGCCGGGCATCGCTGGAGCGTTCTGATTTCCGCACAGGTCGCGCTCACGCTTCTTCTGATGGCCACGGCAGGCACTGCGATCCGCAGTTTTCTGCGGCTCGGGCAGACGCCGCTGGGCTACGATCCCGCGAATGTCATCAAGGTCGGCATGATGCTCCACGCCCACGACCCGAGCGAATGGGGCCGCATTCAGTCGCGCGCAGCGCGCACCGCGTATATCGAGCAAATCCGCGACAAGATCGCGGCGGTCCCCGGCGTCTCCACGGTCGCTGTCGGGAACGATGCCACTCCCCCGAATATCGATCCGGCGGACACGTTCGAGGTCGAGGGAACCGGCGATGGCCAGCAGCCGCAGGCGCGCGTGATCCTGGTCGGCGAGCGTTATTTTTCTGCGCTCCATATTTCTCTGCTGCAAGGGCGCATCTGGAGTGCGGATGAAAATGCGCGCGGAGACTTTATCGCGGTGGTCAATCGCGCATTCGCAGCGCGCTATCTGTCCGTCTCCAATGCCGTGGGCCGACAGGTACGCATTCCGGGTCTGACGAGCAGGAATCGCTACCAGATCGCGTCTGGGCAAAGCACCTCCTGGCGTCAGATCGTCGGGGTCGTGGGCGACGCGCGCAACGACGGCATCGATCGGCCGGTCGTTCCCGCGATCTACGTTCCGTACACGGCGGTGATGCAGCCTTATGTGCAGTTCTTCGTCCGGACCCAGGGCGATCCGCTTCGCTGGCTGCACTCCATTCGAACCGCGATTGCGTCCGTGGCTTCCGACCAGCAGATCTGCACGGACGGATACAACCGCACCTTCACGCTCAACGAGGCCCTCGAGAAAGACGCGCAGTACACCCGCCAGCGGCTCTTCTCCATCTTGTTTGCTATCTTCTCGGCCATGGCGCTGGGGCTGGCGCTGGTCGGCATCTTCAGCGTCGTCGCTTACAGC
>JBAVUB010000161.1:0-4369 GCA_049696575.1 Acidobacteriaceae bacterium
GCGTTATGTGGAATCTGCGGTAACCAAGCAGGGTGCAAAAGGACACAGTTTTGTGTCCCTTTTGTGTCCTTTTTGGACCAGCGGAACACCCATGCATCCGGTCCTTCAGAGCGCTTCTTCGTAACGAGACTCCCGTGTTGCATAGTCATCCTCCCTGGACCGCATTCGCGATCCAAAGCGATTGTTGCCCGATTCGAGGCGAGACGAAACCAGCAGATCGCGTAGTCTCCATGCGCCGGTGAGAACGGGCTCAAGAGGGGAGTGAATTACCTTGCGGCGGCAGGGATCTCGGATGATCAAGGTTCGGTCAGATTCCGGGAAACTATATCGAGGCTGCCAGAACCGACAACACGAGACGCCCTCTGTTACCTCACTAGTAACTTCCGCATGGCCGGTGACTCGCCCATAACCGGATGTTGTCCGGTTTTTGAATGCGCGGGATGACAGCGTCGGTGCAGTCGGCCGAACCCCAACTCTTGTTTGTAGCAGGCGTCTGGATTTCCGGTTTCCCGGCGGCATGCCGAACCACAGTGTCCACCCTCCGTCTTTCGATGGAACGATGAAGAACGCATCCTACGGAGAGCCTGGACTCAGCAGGGGAAGATGATTTGAGCGATGCGATTGATGCTTATGGGATGATCGGCGATTTGCGGACAGCGGCGCTGATTGGTGCGGAGGGTCGGCTGGCGTGGCTTTGCTGGCCTGACTTTGACTCGGAGGCGTGCTTCGCGAGTCTTCTGGGAACGGACGCGAACGGCAGCTGGACGCTGGGTCCCGTAACCGCGAAGAGGTCGGTTCGCCGGTATCTTACGGGCACCCCAGTGCTGGAAACAACCTATATCCAGGGCTCGGGCGCGAAGGTCACGGTGACCGACTTCATGCCTGTACGCACCCAACATTCCAGCGTTGTGCGCATCGTAAGGGGAATCGCAGGCCGGTTGCGGATGAAAACCTGCTTCGCACCGCGCTTCGACTACGGCAACGCACAGCCGCGTCTGGAACAGTTACGGGATGGTACGTGGACTGCAGTGACAGGTCCGCATCGTCTGGCGCTGAGAACCAACGTGGCGCTCGGCTGCGAAAGAGGCGATATCGCGGGCGAGTGGCTCGTGAAAGAGGGCGAGACTTACGTCTTCACTCTGCAGCACGGCAATTCTTATCTGGAGCCCACACCGCCGCCGATCAGAGCGGAGCCTGCGGAGCGGGAAACCGTCGCGTTCTGGACGGAGTGGATTTCGCGAAGCACCTATCAAGGACCCTACCGGGAAGCTGTAGAGCGTTCCCTGCTCACGCTGAAATCTCTCACCAGCGCGGAATCAGGTGGCCTGGTTGCAGCCCCAACCACTTCACTGCCGGAGAAGGTGGGAGGAAAACGCAACTGGGACTATCGGTTCTGCTGGCTGCGGGATGCGACCTTTTCTCTGCTGGGCATGATGCACTGCGGATACGAGAAAGAGGCGAGGGCGTGGCTGGAGTGGCTCAGCCGATCGGTGCAGGGGGATCCGAACGGGTTGAAGACACTTTATGGCGTAACCGGGAAAAGGGAGCACAGTGAA
Organism: Acidobacteriaceae bacterium; assembly: GCA_049696575.1. GTDB lineage: Bacteria > Acidobacteriota > Terriglobia > Terriglobales > Acidobacteriaceae > Palsa-343. The sequence continues at coordinate 1,557 of JBAVUB010000161.1, forward strand.
TGGGAGGCCAAATGGCTGCCTGGCTACGAGGGATCGAAGCCGGTGCTGATAGGCAATCGGGCATCCGACCAGCTGCAACTGGACACTTTCGGGGAAGTGATGGACGCGCTTTATCGCGCACGCTGCATGGGTTTATATCCCATGGAGGACAAGACCGGTGCGGCGCTGGAACTCCCGCTGCTCGAGCACCTGGAAAAGGTATGGGCGGAGCCTGACCGAGGTCTGTGGGAGTTTCGCTCGGGACCGCAGCAGTTCACGCAGTCGAAGGTGATGGCATGGGTGGCTTTCGATCGTGGCGTACGGATGGTGGAGAAGTTTGGCATCAGGGGGCCGGTCGACCGATGGAAAAAGATACGAGCGAAGATCCACGCCCAGGTGTGTGCACGCGGATTTCATCGGGGAATGAACAGCTTTACGCAAAGCTACGGTTCGAAGCACATGGATGCGAGTCTTCTTCTGCTGCCGCTGGTCGGATTTCTGCCGCCGGACGATCCCCGGATTGTGGGCACCGTGAGGGCGATCAAAAAACATCTTCTCCGCAACGGGCTGTTGCTGCGCTACGACACCACGCGAGTAACCGACGGCCTGCCCGCGGGCGAAGGCGCATTTCTGGCATGCAATTTCTGGCTGGTGGATGTCTATGTGGTGCAGGGGCGGATTCCCGAGGCCAGGGCTCACTTTGAACGGCTGCTCAGGCTTCGGAACGATCTCGGATTGCTCTCGGAAGAATACGACGCAAAACACGGCCTGGTCGGGAACTTTCCGCAGGCTTTCTCTCACATTGCACTGATCAACGCCGCTTTGGCGCTTGAATTGGGTACATCGACACGGCTGCACGATCTGGAGCAGGCGCAGTCGAGATAACTCCGTTGCGAAAAGGCATCCTCTGCCTGCTCGATGGACTCTCACTTGATAGCCGCATGGCCATGGCGGTTCGAAGTAAAACTATGCACTCATCTCCCGTTGTAGTCGTCACCGGCGCTTCAGCCGGTCTGGGCAGAGCCATTGCTCATGGATATGCCAGACGCGGCGCCAAATTGGGACTCATCGCGCGCAATCCTGAAGCTCTCGCGGCCGCAAAAAACGAGTGCGAACAGCTTGGCGGCAGCGCGACCTTCATTCCCACCGATGTGTCGGACCCCGATGCGGTGGAGCGCGCCGCAACCACCATCGAGGAACAGCTCGGCCCCATCGATATCTGGGTAAACGATGCGATGGTGAGCGTATTCTCCCCTGTCAAAGAAATGGAGGCTTCCGACTATAAGCGCGTGACCGATGTTCTCTATCTCGGGTTCGTTTATGGGACTATGGCAGCTCTGCGGCGCATGCTGCCGCGGGATCGCGGCACAATAATTCAGATCGGTTCAGCCCTGAGTTACCGGTCGATACCCCTGCAGTCGGCCTATTGCGCAGCCAAACATGCCATCAACGGCTTTACCGACTCGCTGCGGTGCGAGCTTTATCACGATAAAAGCCATGTGCGCCTGACCACGGTGCAGATGCCCGCGATGAACACGATCCAGTTCGATTGGGTGAAGAACCGGCTGCCCAACAACACACAGCCGGTGCCGCCCATCTTTGAGCCCGACCTGGCTGCTGAGGTTGTTGTTGCGGCGGGCATGGCGAAGAAGCCGCGGCGCGAGTACTGGGTCGGTTCTCCGACCGCGGGCGCGATCGTTGCGCAGCGGCTGGTTCCGGGCCTGCTCGATCGATATCTGGGGAAAACAGGATATAGGTCGCAGCAGATTGCAAACCAACCGCGTGATCCGAACGCACCGAATAATCTGTACGACTACGTGCCGGGAATACACAGCGCGCGCGGCAAATTCGACGATCGCTCGAAGCGTACCAGCGCCGAAGTTTTCTTCGTACTAAACCGGCCGTGGTTCGCCTGGGCCGCGCTGGGGCTTGCCGGAACCGGGGCGCTGCTCCTCGGACTGCGGAATCGTCGATGAGCTCCGCGTTCACGGCAGTTCCTGATCGCAATCCGCACACCCTGCTGGCAGCGGCTACATGCGCAGCCATCGCGACGCTGATTCCAGTGGCTGCCCATCAACTCGGCGCTATCGATCATTTGCCCGATCCTCCCGGCTCATTCTTCGCCTCGGATCGGATCACAGAATCAAGCGCCGCGCACCCGCTCGGCGTCCCCGACGCTCTTCCCGGACTTGGCAGCTACGCTGTCACTCTTGCTCTGGCAACGACGGCGCCGAATTCTCCGCGCGCGCGGAGGCTGCTGGCATTCAAGCTGCCTCTGGACGGCGCGCTTGCCGGCTTCAACCTAGCGCGCCAGGTCGTCTCCTTTCGCAAGATCTGTTCCTGGTGCACAGCGACCGCGCTCTGCACGGCGCTCATGGTGTTTGCCGGGCGTCAGGTTATCGCCCAGGAAATCGGCAAGGCAGGATCATGTCGATAGATCCGCAACTCCGGGGTGGCGCGTGAGGCAGGAGTTCACCATCACGGATGCGTCGGTCAGCTTTTTTACCATTCCGACGGACGCGCCGGAAGCTGACGGCACTTTCTCCTGGGACAGCACATCCATGGTGCTGGTGCAGCTCGCCTGCGGAAACGTGCGAGCGCTCGGCTACACCTATGCGGATGGCGGCACCGCAGCGGCTGCGCAAAAGCTTCTCAAGGATGTGGTGCTCGGCTCGGATCCCCTCTGCCACGCCGCCACGCTGCAAGAAATGTTGCGACAGATTCGCAATCTGGGCGAAACGGGCATCGCGATGATGGCCGTTTCCGCCATCGACAACGGGCTCTGGGATTTGCGAGCAAGGCTGATGGATTTGCCACTCGTCTCCCTGCTGGGC
>JBAVUB010000162.1:0-1967 GCA_049696575.1 Acidobacteriaceae bacterium
GCCCTCGACCTCGCCGCCCAGCGCGAACTCCGCGAGGCCCTCCGCCGCGTCGCCCGCGAAGGTGTCGGCATCCTCATGGTCACCCATCACCTCGCCGACATCCTCCCGGAAATCGACCGCGTCATCCTGATGAAAGACGGCCGCATCTTCGCCGACGGCCCCAAGAGGGAACTGCTCACCCCGGAAAAACTTCGCGCCCTCTTCGGCGTCGACGTCCGCCTCATCGAGCACGAAGGCTCCTGGCACTCCTGGTAGCCCCTGAGTACCCGCCTCTTGCCCCCTCCCCCATCCTCGGGTTAACTTATCCGTACACGGGAAAGGAGGATGATCCAGCGAATGAAAAATTCTGATGGTAGTAGTTGCAGGAACCTGCGTGAGGTGACTGAGGCTTAGAGCCGCTCCTGGCTCGAGAACTAAGTCCTGGCGTAACCAACCGCCGAGGCCTCTCCGCAAGCGGGAGCGCCTCAGGTCAATCTCAACAGTTCACCGGTGATCAGGGCCCGCATGCGCAATCCGGCTGCGGGCCTTTCACATTTTCGGGCCTTCTCAGTCGCACATGACCATGGTAAAATGACCATAGTCGTATCGAGGAATTCCGATGAAGACCATGGGCGCCGGAGCCTTCAAAACGAAATGCCTCTCCGTCATGAACGACGTGCACAACGGGCACGGAGAAATCATCGTGACGAAACGCGGCAAACCCTTTGTGAAAATCGTTCCCGTCAAACCCGAGAAACCGGAGAGCATCTTCGGATTTCTGAAGGGTAAGGCAAAAATCGTCGGCGACATTATGGAGCCGACCATGAGCGACGAGGACCTGGCTCGCTGGGATCGCGAGTGGGATGATCTGACGCGATGATCCTGCTCGATACCCACGCTGCGATATGGCTGGCTCTCAGTCCGGAGCGATTGTCGCGCTCCGCGCACAGCGCCATCGAGGACAACGTGACTGCCGGCCTGGCCCTCAGTGCGCAATCGCTCTACGAGGTCGCCTGGCTGGTAGTTCGCAGACGAATCCGCCCGAACCAGCCGCTCGATACATTCATTCACAATCTCCAGGCCCGGTTCACCGTTTACCCGCTCACTCCAGCCATCGCCGTGACAGCCGCTCAATTCCCATCCACTTTCCCCTCTGACCCCTTCGATCGCATCATCGCCGCCACCGCTATTGTCGAAGGCCTCCCGCTCGTCACCGCCGACCAGCACATCCGCCGCTCCCGCGCCGTTCGCTCTCTCTGGTAGCCCCGCCACCCTCCGCCCCCGGTTCTACAATGTTCTCCATGGAACCCCTCGTCATCGCCGGCAAAGCTTTTCAGTCCCGCCTCATCGTCGGCACCGGCAAATACCGCAACGGCCAGGAAACCCAGGCCGCCCTTGAAGCCTCCGGCGCAGAGATGGTCACCGTCGCCGTCCGCCGCGTCAATCTCGACCGTTCCATGGAATCCCTGCTCGACTTCATTGACCCGCGCCGCTACTTCCTGCTGCCCAACACCGCCGGCTGCTATACCGCCGACGAGGCTATCCGCGCCGCGCGTCTAGCCCGCGAAGTCGGCCTCTCCGACTGGGTCAAGATTGAAGTCATCGGCGACCAGGCCACCCTCTACCCCGACGTCCAGGCCACGCTCGAAGCCACCCGCATCCTCGTCGCCGAAGGATTCACGGTCCTCCCCTACACCTCCGACGACATCGTCTTCGCGCATCGCCTCGTCGATGCAGGCGCCGCAGCCGTCATGCCTCTTGCCGCTCCCATCGGCTCGGGCCTCGGCATTCAGAACCGCGCCACGCTCCAGATCCTCCGCGAAAAAATCACCGCCGTCCCGCTCATCGTCGACGCCGGAGTCGGCACCGCCTCGGACGCCGCCCTCGCCATGGAAATGGGTGCCGACGGTGTCCTCATGAACACCGCCATCGCCGCCGCCGCCAATCCCATCCTCATGGCCGAAGCCATGCAGCACGCCGTCCTCGCC
>JBAVUB010000163.1:0-5349 GCA_049696575.1 Acidobacteriaceae bacterium
CCCTCGATCACGTGCGTCCCTTCGCCATGCGACGAGATCAGCCCGCTCCCGTACAGCTTCACCTTCCCCTTCTGCCGGATCACCCCAAACTCCACCGTGAACCAGAACAGCCGCCCCATTTTCTCCAGCTTGTCCTTGTCGTGCATCAGCGCCGCGCTCACCCGCCCGTAATGCTGCAGGAAATCCGCGAAAACCGGATGCGCGTGCATGGGCACGTGCCCAAACACATCGTGAAAAATGTCCGGCTCCGGCGTGTACTCCATCGCCTCGCGGCTCCGGATATACGTCGTGGTCGGAAATTGCCGCGCCCCCAGCATCTCGAAAAAGGCATCCGGCGGCAGAAACCCGCTCACCGGCGTCGCATTCCATCCCGTCCGCGGCCCCAGCCGCCGGTTTACGTCGGCCAGGTTCGGAATCGTGTCCTCACGGAGCCCGATCTGCTCAAACCCGTTCAGATATTCCTCGGCCGCGTGCTCCCGCAGCTGGGGCATCCGCCGCCGCACCAGCTCCGCCCACACCGCGTGCTGCTCTCCGGTATAAGCGTCCCACTGCTGTTGGATCAGGAAGGGCTGAGCCACCGTCAACGGCTCGCCACCGTGCTTCCGCACTTCCACTCCAGCCACACCTGGAGGATTCATAGCTACCACCCCCGGCAAAACTTTAGAGAATTGCACCCACCCCAGTGAGATGTCAAATTGAGCCGTTTTGCGGGCGTGACACTGAGCGTAGCCGAAGTGGGGAGCCCGCAGGCGAAATCCTGAGCGCAGCGAAGGATCTCCTTGCCCTCGCCAACCCAGGCCTTACGGATAAAAATTCAGTTTCCCCTCCCACGCCTTTGGCCTATGCTAAGTGAACCCCCAGCTGGATTTTCGATTGTCGGCCGCGTTCCCGCGGCGCCGTAAGAATTGCCAGAAGTAAGAAAAGGGGCCAAGCCCATGAATCGAGTTTCTGTTCGCACAACGATCTCCCTTCTCGCGGCGCTTTGCCTGTGCTGCGCAATGTCGTCTGCACAGAGCGCCTCCGGATCATCCCCCAAGTCCGGTTCCCCGAGTTCCTCAGGGCAATCCTCGGCCGCAGAAACCGCCGCCAACAGCCCCTTCTCCATTGAAACCGAGATGTTCACCTACAAAGCGGTCGAGGAGAACAGCCAGGTTATCGCCTGCGACATCGCCCGCTATCTTTTCCAGAGCGACGTCACCGAAGCTCCTGCCGGTTCCCACTCACCGTGTCTGGTCAGTAATCCCTCGCAGTCCAATCCAGGCATCGTCATCGTCTCGCCCGACAGCACCCTCATCTCCGATTTCCAGCTGTGGCGCGCCGACATGGCCACGATGAGCGCGCTTGAATCAAGAGCCGACGCCGTCTGCGTTGCCAGCGAAACGAAGAGTGAGAACGGCCAGGAAACTCCCGCCGAGCCGCACATCAAATCGAGAGGCCTCACAGGCGGCGGCGGTGGTGGGCTGGCAGGCACGGCTGCGGCACTGGCGAAACTTACGCCGCAGGGCCAGGCCGTAGGCGCCATCCTGGAAATGTTCAGCAGCAGTCAGACGGTCACGTCTGTCGTCGGTACCGTGCAGAATCCGGCGCTGCTCAATGAAGTCGCCCGCGAGCTTCGCTCTCTCAATGTTCTTGTCCTTGTCCCGGAACTTTATAACCCCAACGCGCTCGGCGCCGCCGACTACACCAATTCGCCGTACATGCAAAATCTGGGCGGCTTTTACGCCTCATACGAAAAATGCACGAATGCAAAAGCGGGAGCCCCCGAGAAATCCGCCGAAGCTACCGGCATCGACGCCGTCATCGCCAGCATGGATTCCTTCATGAAAGCGGTGATGGCCGTTCCCGCTGCAGGCCCCGCTCCCGGCAACTCTTCTGACAAATCTCCTGGAACTCAACCAGCCTCGCCTTCCCACCTCGCCGCGGTTCTCTCCGCGGATGAAGTCGCGAAACAAATGGGCTTCACCGGCAATGGCTCCAGCGGCGCGAGCGCGACCTGGCAGCACGTCCTGTGGCTCAAGGCGCTCGAGTCCGGTGGCTCGGTCAACAAGCAAAGCAATCTCTTCGGCACCAAAGTCACGTTTGGCGGCGGCGCAGTCGATACCTATTCCGTCTTCCGGCTGAATGGACAGCTGGTTTGCTCCGGCAACGTCTTCAACTTCCAGAGTCCAGTGCGCACCAAAGACCTGCAGAAAACCTTCCGCGCAGCACCGGAAGACAATCCCGCAAAGCGCTCCATGCTGCACAGCACCTGCGCCATGCTCCCGCCTTCATAAGCCGGCCTCGCCTTCCCAGGCGAGTTTGCCGTATTGCCGAGGCTGATACCAGCGCTGGTTTTCTATCCGCTGGACGCTATCCGCTATCCGCTTTTTTTTGATCGCTATCCGCTGAACACCGTCACTTCTTCTTCTTCGCCACCACCTCAGCCGCCTTCTGCTGCGGCGCCTCCACCGGCGGCAAATCGTAGACCTCAACCGCCCCGTCCCGCAGCACCGCGAACCGCGTCCCGTCTGGCGACAGCGCTACATTCTGCCCTGCGGTCAGCACCGGCGACACATCCTTCACCAGCACCAGCTTCCCGCTCTCCGTGTCATACACGCCCACCATCTGCCCGGTGATGTCCTCCGGATACAGCGCGTCGAACGTCGAAATCGGCCGGCTCACCGCGATCGACTCGTAGGCGAAGCGGCTCCCGTTCTCCGCTGTATCGAACCAGGCCCACACGTAGCGATTCTCCCAGCGATCGCGCCACAACTGCCTGCCATCCATGGAGATCACAAAAATTTGGTGGTCGTTCCCCTCCAGATAGCAGCCCTCCAGCAGCACCACCGTCGCGCTCAGCGGCTTCACCGACGGTCTGCACCCCGACCTCACCTGCGCCACAAGCTTCGGATCGCCGTGGAAGGGAACGTCGCGCATCACCCAGTAGCCCGGCAGTTTCCCCTCCAGCATGTCCAGCAGCCCGTCGCCCATCAACGGCAACAACGTGGGCATCTGCCCATCGGTCTGGGCAATGGGCGTCTTCGATTCCGCCGTCAGCACGATCACCTTCACGGGCTCTCCCGCTCCCAAATGCCGCGGCTCAGCGCCCTGGGCTCGAACCTTTGCCGAATCGTCCGTCTCTACCACCACCATCCTGCGATCCGGCGAAACCTGCACGTCCCGCACCCGCTCGCTCAGGTTCATCCAGGGCTGCAACTCCAGCGACTCATCGGTCAGGAACAAAGAATCGCGCCGCCGTATCAGAAACTTGCCCCCTGCAAACGGCCACATATACGGCCCGCGATCGTGCATCCGCCACTCCGTCTGGCGCACCGGCTTGCCCTTCGTCAGGTCCAGTACCACTGCCCGGATCTGCTGGTCGTCATCGCCCGCCGGATCGTTCGGTATCCTCCGCAGCAGCCCGCCCACGCGGAACGTGAACAGCAAGTGGTCGTCGTCGAAGAACCCCAGCGCCTCAGAAGACAAGCGGTACGTGAGATAAAACGTTCCCGGCGGCATATATCCCAGCGGAGCCACTTCGATGCGCACAGCAGGCTGCAAATCCGCCGCCGGAGCAGGCGCCAGTTTCTTCTCCGCCCACAACCCCAGCGCGCACAGCCCCGCCATGGCCGCCGCACCCGCCAGTTTTTTAGTCGCCGCTCGCGCCATGAGGTCCTGCCTCCATTCTTCGCGCCTTGCGCCCTCCAGGGCAAATCCCACCCCTCGCGCCGCGAAAGGTCCATTCGCGCCTGAATCCCCGCCCTCGCCCGCCGCCATTTGACGCCGCGCCGCATTGTGCGTATAAAACGTTGTCTGTAGAGTGCAGGGAAGACGCCGCGTGCCCCGGCTGCGTCTCCGAGGCAGACCGCTTATGGCCCGAATGCAGGAAGCACGCGAATCATCCACGGCTCGCCGCACGCCCCGCTCCGCCGCGGCAAAATCCGGTTCCGCTGCCGGCGAAAACACCCGCTTTCTTCAGGAGTATCAAAACGCCCTCCAGTTCATGCAGCAGGGCAAGTTTGAGAAGGCCCGCGTCATCTTCGAAAAGCTCGCCCGCGAAGCCCCGCCGGAAATCATCGAGCGCTCCCGTGTCTACCTCGCCGTCTGTGCCCGCAATGCCGCCGACTCCTCGCTCACCTTCAAAACCCCTGAAGAGCAGTACGACTACGCCGTCTCCCTGCTCAACACCGGCTCCTTTGAAGAAGCCCGCGACCAGTTCGAGGCCATCCTTTCTTCGTCCCCGCAGGCCGACTTTGCCCACTACGGCATGGCCCTGCTCAGCAGCATGACCGGCCAGGCCGAAGAAGCCCTCGAGCATCTCAGCCGCGCCATCGAGCTCAATCCCTCCAATCGCATTCAGGCCCGTAGCGATCCCGATTTCGTCGATATGGCCGACGATCCCCGCTTCACCGAGCTGCTCTACCCGGAACTGGGCTGACCGGACCAAACCCGTCTTGCCCCGCGACTGGTTTAGACTCGTAGGCGTAAGCACTTCCAGGATTCGGTGACTCTTCCTACCGCGAAATCCACGCCTTCCCCAGGCCAGCGCGTCGTCGCAATTGGCGGAGGAACCGGCCTCTCCACCCTTCTGCGCGGACTCAAGCTCCGCGTCCCTCACGGCAGTGGCCTGCTCACTTCCTCGCCTTCCACCCCCTTCATCGCCGACCTCACTGCGGTAGTCACCGTTACCGATGACGGCGGATCGAGCGGCCGCCTGCGCCGCGATTTCAACATGCTGCCTCCTGGCGATCTGCGCAACTGCATGGTCGCGCTCTCAGAAGACGAGCGCCTCATCTCCCAGCTCTTCCGTCACCGCTTCCGCAAAGGCGGCGAGCTCGGCGGCCACAATTTTGGCAACCTCTTTATCGCCGCGCTCACCGAGATGACGGGCGACTTTGCTCAGGCCATCAAGCTCTCCGCGGAAATCCTCGCCACCCGCGGCCACATCTTCCCCGTCACCTCCGCCAACGTCACCGTCACCGCGCGCATGGAAGACGGCTCCGTCGTCCGCGGCGAAACCAAAATCACCGCCAGCCGCCAGCGCATCGTCGAGCTCATGCTCGACCCGCCCGATCCACTTCCTCCTCCTGAAACTTTGCAGGCCATCGCCGCCGCCGACCTCATCACCATCGGCCCGGGTTCCCTTTACACCAGCATCGTCACCAACCTGCTGGTGCACGGCATCCCTGAAGCCCTCGGCGCCGCCCAGGGCACGCGCGTCTTCATCTGCAACCTCATGACCCAGGCCAACGAGAGCCTGCACCTCTCCGCCTCGCAGCACATCGAGCGCATTTACGAGCACGCCGGCCGCGCCATCTTCGACTACGCGCTGGTCAATACCGCGCCGGTCTCGCCCGCTCTGCGCGAGCG
>JBAVUB010000164.1:0-11410 GCA_049696575.1 Acidobacteriaceae bacterium
CCAGCAACGCATGCGCCACCGGATGCGCCGGCATCCGCACCCCCACCTTCTCCAGCCCCGCCGTCACCGCCACCGGCAATCCGGCACTCCGCGGCAGCAGCAGCGTCAGCGGTCCTGGCCAAAACGCATCCATTAACCGTCCAGCTTCCTCATTCACCTCGACCGCGACCCGACCCAGCATGGCGCGCTCGCCGATATGCACAATCAGCGGATCCCAGCCCGGCCGCTCCTTCGCCGAAAAAATTTTCCCCACCGCTGCCGCGTCCAGCGCATTCGCCCCCAACCCATACACCGTCTCCGTGGGAAACGCTACGGTCCCGCCCGCCCGCAGGATCTCCGCCGTCCGCGCAATCGCATTGCGCGAAGGCTGGCCCTCCAGGTCGCCGGCGTCCACCGTGAGCCTCAGTGTCTCCACGCTCTCCCCCTCCCGATGCCTATCCTAACCGTCGCCGTCTCCTGGCTCGCCGTTCGCTCGTTGTGCGCTCGTTTCCCGCTTCGCTGTTCGCCGCTTCTCGCTGCTCACCTGCACCCTGTACCCTGCTTCCATGCCCCTGGAAATCGAAGTCAAATTCCCGGTCCCCGATCCCGAGGCACTCCTGCGCGCCCTCCGCGCTGCCGGGTTCCACGAGCAAACCCCCCGCACCTTCGAGCGCAACATCCTCTACGACACGCCCGACCGCCGCCTCCGCTCGCAAACCACCATCCTCCGCATCCGCAAGTACGGCGACCGCTGGATCGTCACCCACAAATGCCTCCCGCAAAACAACGACCCCGCCGCCCGCCACAAGCATCGCGAAGAAACCGAAACCGAGGTCCAGGACGGCGAAGCCATCGGCCGCATCTTCACCCAGCTCGGCCTTGAACCCGCCTTCATCTACGAGAAATGGCGCACCGAGTTCGCCGACGCCACCGGCCACTGCGTCCTCGACGAAACCCCCATCGGCATCTACGCCGAACTCGAAGGCCCCGCGGACTGGATCGACCAGACCGGGCGCGAACTCGGCATCGACCCCGGCCAGTTCCTCACCCTCAGCTACGGCCGCCTCTTCGATCAGTGGCGCCAAACCACCGGCAGCACCGCCCAAAACCTCACCTTCGACGAAATCCCGCCTGCCTCGCGCTAATTCTTCCCCTCGCCACGCCGATATCCACCTTGAACGCCGCAGTGCGGGCGTAGTCCGCTGGACCCCGTCCGCCTGCCCGTATTTTTTCCAGCGGAGGCATCCGTTGCTCTCGTCTCTTTACTCGCCCAGCCGCCGGCGTCAGGCTGCGTTGTGGCGCGCTTTCCGGCAACCCCTCCTGTGTGTCCCACCTCCCAGCCCCCGCGCTGTCCACCAGGAACCGCTGCTGCCGGAAACCTTTCCTGAGGCCGCCGGCGCGCCATCCAGAACCAATCTCCCCCAGCGACTGTGGAGACGTGTATGAACTTCTTCGCCCGTATTCCTTTTGGCTACAAATTGCGCCTGATCATGGGACTCCTGATGGCGTCCACCGCTCTCGCCGCCCTCACTGAGGTGTTGCATCTCAACCGCACCGCAACCATCTCCCTCTGGGCGTTCGCCATGGTCGGAGGCACCGTTGCCCTGATCGGACTCGAACTGACCTCCCGCTGCCTCATCGCCAGCCTCCGCCAGCTCGGTGACCGCGCCCGATCCATCACCGAAGGCAATCTCACCGGCCAGGTCGTCGTTTGCGGCGCTCACGATGAGGTCGGCGATCTCGCCCACTCCATCGAGCGCATGCAGGAGAGCCTTCAGGGCGTGATTGCCGCCATCGTGGAAACCTCCGCTACCCTCCACAACCACTGCGAAGACCTGGCCCGCGCCGGCGCCCAGGCCTGGAACCGCACCAGCCAGCAAAGCGCCCAGACCCACCAGGCCGCCAGCGCCATGCAGGAAATGTCTATCTCCATTGCCGAAGTCTCCGGCCATGCTCAAACCGCCTTCGACCAGGCCCGCGAAGCCGCGACCGTTGCCCGCGAAGGCGGCGCCATTGTCGAAGAAATGCTGTCCGGCATGAACACCATCTCCGACTCGGTTTCCCAGACCGCGGAAACCGTCGACCGTCTCGGCAAGGAATCTGAGCAGATCATCCGCATCGTCAACGTCATCGAGGAAATCGCGCAGAAAACTAACCTGCTCGCTCTCAACGCCGCCATTGAAGCCGCCCGCGCGGGCGAACAGGGCCGCGGTTTTGCCGTCGTCGCCGGGGAAGTCCGCCGCCTCGCCGAATCTACCCGCAACGCCACCAGTGAAATCGCACAGATGATCGAGAGCATCACCGCCAACACCCAGGCCGCCGTCCAGGCCATGGGGTCCGGCACCGAGCGGGTCAATCACGGCATGGAAATCACCGCTCGCGCCGGCGTTTCTCTCAAACGCATCATGGCCGCCACCGACCAGGTCGAGTCCATGATTGCCCAGATCGCGACCGCCTCCACCGAGCAATCCGTTGCCGCGCAGGAATTCAGCCAGAACCTCGAGATCATCAACCGCCTTGGCGAAGAGGGCAATGCCGCCAGCCCCATCACCAAAGGCCTGGTCCAGTCCGTGGGAGCCGGCGCCAACCGTCTCCAGGAATCCGTTGGACACTTCCGCATCGGCGAATCCCGCTCGGGTCCCGACCCTTCACCCCGCCACCATGCGCCCTTCGCCGCCTCTCAACCCGCCCCCACCTTCGGCGATTAGTGAGCGGTGACCACTGATTGCTAATCCGGTGTTTATTCCCGCTCCTCGAACTGGGCTAAGCCTTCTGAGCCCTGATCACTGTTGACTAATCACTCCACACTCATCACTGCACACTGATCACTGCGCACTCATCACTGTTCTCCGGTAAGCGGATTCACCTCCGTCGACTTCGCTGCCGTCGGATCCGCCTTCGCCTCCTTGTGCTCTGCAGGTTTTTCCTGAACGCTGACTGAACGCTGATCGCTGTCCTGTACCCTGTGCCCTGTACCCTGTGCCCTGTTGTAAATCCGATTCGGATCCCCCGGCAGAATCCCCTTCTCGTCCAGCGCCAGCCGGATCCGCCGCTGCGTCTCCCGCTGCGCAGCCCACTGCTGATTCGCCTTCGTCTTCAGCTGCACCGGATAAATCACCTGCGACCCCTTGATCGAATCCACCCCCAGCAGCACCGGATCGCCCAGATACACATCCTTGTACGCCGGATCCTTCCTCACGCTCATCGCCACCTCCTTCAGCAGCGCCATCACCTCATCCGGGTTCGCGGAGAAATCCACCGACACATTGATCGTCGCCACCGAGAAGTCCCGCGTCAGGTTCGCAACCGTAGTGATCTGCGAATTCGGCACGATGTAGAGCGTCCCATCGCCGTCCCGCACCTGCGTCCTGCGCAGCGTCATGGTCTCCACCGTGCCGCTCACCCCGGCAATCCGCACCACATCGCCCACGTCGAACTGGTCGTCGATCAGGATCAGGAATCCGTTGAAGCAGTCCTTCACGATGTTCTGCGCCGCCAGTCCGATCGCCACTCCCGCCACGCCTGCGCTGGTCAGCAGCGGCCCCAGGTTGAACCCCAGAATCGGCAGCACCTGCAGCACCGCCAGAAACAAGATCACCCCGATGCCCGTCGCGCGAATCACCGTCACCAGCGTCCGCACCTGCGCCGAGTGTCCCGCCGTGCTCGCCTGCCGCTCTGCGACTCTCAGGATGCGATCCGTCACCAGGCGCAGCACCCACATCAGCACCCAGCTGATCAGCGCGACCAGGAGCAGCTTGGGCAACTTCTCATGCAGGAATTCCTGCAGGTCCATCAAATACTTGTCCCCCAGCCCCTCAAAAAACGCCCGCCGCCCCAGCATCAGGATCTCAATCCCCATCGCTTTCCCCTCCGCATAACGTCACAGTGTGTTCATCTTTCTCCGCGCAAAACGGGCTTATAATGTTGCCGCCACCGGAAGCCCCGGTGCATTCCTTCTCAACCTGCTTGTAGGAGGCGCTTTCATGATCAACGTTGCCCAGTTGACGCGGAACAGCCGTCTGGTTCTCTTCGCCCTGCTCGCCGCCTGCGCGCTCCCCGCCGCGCGCGCCCAGCAGCAAACCGTGCCGGCGGTACCCACATCGCCCCAGCATAACGGTGTCGACGCTTCTGGTTTTGGCGATCCCAGCCCCCGCGATCCCGATCAGGTGCGCATGATGAAGGACATGAGCCGCGAGCGCAATGCCATCCGCCAGAAACAAATCGTCGATGATACCGCTCAGCTCCTCGACCTGGCCAGACAGCTCAAAGACGCCGTCGACAAGAGCAGCAAAGATCAGCTTTCGCTCTCCGTCGTCAATACCGCCACCGAAATCGAGAAGCTCGCCAAGGTCGTCAAAGAAAAAATGCGCGACGGCCAGTAAAACCAGCGTTCAGCGTTCCGCGTTCGGCGCATCGGGAGGCAGTCATGGTGAAATCGTATCGTGACTTGGACGTCTGGCAGTGTGCCATCCAGCTTTCCGTTTCGCTCTACCAGCTAACCAGAGATTTTCCGCGAGAAGAGATTTTTGGACTTACAAGCCAGCTGCGTCGTGCAGGAGTCTCCGTCGCCAGCAATATTGCGGAAGGTTATGGGAGAACCTCGAAAGGCGAATATCGCCGGATCAACAACAGCGTCTGATCGTCCGCCTGCTTCCCAAACGCCCGCGCACTCCCCAGAATCGTCCCCGCCAGTTCCGGCAGGGCCGCATGCGCATCCGCCGCGATCGCCCTCTCCACCCGCTCGATCCCAAATTCCTGCCCCTGCCGGTCGCAGACTTCCAGCACCCCATCCGTCGCCACCACCAGCAGATCCCCCGGCCCCAGCGCAATCGCATCCCCGGTAAATCCCGTAACCGGCAGCAACCCCAGCGGATACTGCTCCTCCTCCATCCGCCGCCAGTCCCGCCCCTGCGCGCTCCAGTGCAGCACCGGCGGGCTCGCCGCCATCGCATACCACGCCGCGCCGTCCGCGTTCAGCCGGAACGCCGTCAGCGTCGCATACATCTGCGGCTCCTTCACATCCGGCAGCACCCGATTCACCTTCTCCAGCAGCAGCGGCAGCGTCACGCTCGGATGTCCCGCCGCCGCATCCAGCAGCGCCGTCCTCGCCGCCGTCTTCAGCATGCCCATCAGGATGCCCGCCGGCAACCCGTGCCCCGCGATATCCGCCACGTACGCCACCATGTCCCCGTTGGGCAGCAACAGCGCATCCACCAGATCGCCGCCCACCTTGTCGCTGGGCTCCGAAATCCCGTAGACCTCGAAACTCTCCGTGCGCAGCGACACCGGCGGCACCAGCGTCTTCTGGATCCCGTGCGCCAGCTCCAGCTCGCTTTGAATCCGGTAGGATTCCTTCCCCGCTGCGCGAATGAAGCCGACGAAAAAGAAGTACGAGACCATCACCACCAGCACGATGCCCGTCGCGGCAAACTGCACCCCCGGCTTCGTCGCAACGTCGCGCAGGCCAAACGTGCGCGTCATCCACCGCGCCAGCCACGTCATCAGCGTCCCGTTGAAGAACTGCAGAACAATCAGGCCCACGATCAGCCCCGCCATGAACTTACGCGGCGATTTGTAAATCACCATGATCCACAGCGCGCAATTCAGCCCGCTGAAGAACGCCAGAACAAGGGTGACCGCATAGGGAGTCGTCCCCATATTCATCAGGTCGTAGAAAAACCCAAAGACAGAAAACAGCGTCGACGCCGCCACCAGGAACAGCCACAGCCGCTTCCACGGTGTCACGCGCATCTGCTCCCAGCGTGACCCCCGGGCGCTTGAAATCCGGAATCGTCGACCTTTCCCCATAGGCTGCCAACATACCAGCGATTCGCACCCACCACCAGCACGCGCCACCGGCTACCGGCTACGGGCTACCGGCTACAGGCTCCTTCATCCCCTCCCACCCCAGTACCCCACAACCGTTACCTTTCGACCATCCCAAATTCACGTTTCCACGCGATACAATCTTTCGTCGGCCCGGTCCGGCGCGCCCTTCCCCAGGCTTTCGCTCCCGGTGCGCGTCCTAAACTGGAAAGACGATCATCTAAAGGGTTAGAGAATAGTCCCCATGGCCCAAACCGCAGTCTCAGGCGCTGCACTCAGCAAACCCGGCGAGCTGGCATCCCCCCGCAACGGCAGTGGTTCCGCGGCCTCTCGCGACAAGCTGATTGAGATTTACCGCCTCATGTACCTCTCGCGCCGCACCGACGACCGCGAGATCATCCTCAAGAATCAGCAGAAAGTCTTCTTCCAGATCTCCGGCGCAGGCCACGAAGCCCTCCTCGTCGCCGCTGCCCTCTCGCTGCGCTCCGGCTACGACTGGTTCTTCCCCTATTACCGCGATCGCGCCCTCACCCTCGCCCTCGGCGCCACGGTCGAAGAGCACTTACTCCAGGCCGTCGGCGCAGCCACCGACGCCTCGAGCGGCGGCCGCCAGATGCCTTCCCACTGGTCGAACCCCGAGCACCACATCGTCACCCAGTCTTCCTCCACCTCCACCCAGTGCCTGCAGGCTGTCGGCTGCGCCGAAGCCGCCCTCTATCTCCAGCAGCATCCCGAGGCTGCCGAACCTCACCCGGGCGACTACCGCCAGTTCCGCAAAGTCGATTTCCACGGCGACGAGGTCGTCTACGTCTCGCTCGGCGATGGCGCCACCAGCGAGGGTGAATTCTGGGAAGCCGTCAGCACCGCCTCCAATCTCAAGCTCCCCGTCCTCTTCGTCGTCGAAGATAACGGCTACGCCATCTCGGTCCCTGTCGAGGTCAACACCCCTGGCGGCAGCATCTCGCCACTGGTCGCCGGCTTCCCCAATTTCTATTTCGCTGAAGTCGACGGCACTGACCCGCTCGCCTGCCTTACCGCCTTCGAGGCCGCCGTCGCCCACTGCCGCGCGCGCCTCGGTCCCGCGCTTGTCCACGGCCATGTCGTCCGCCTCTACGCCCATTCTTTCTCTGACGACGTCCGCCTGTATCGCCCGGAAACCGAGCGCCAGGCCGAAGCCCTCCGCGACCCCATTCACAATTTCCAGATGCATCTCCTCCGCGAAGGCATCCTCGACGCCGAGGCCCTCGAAGTCCTCGAGAAGGAGGTGGACGAACAAGTCCGTCAGGCCGCCGAGCACGCCCTCAGCGCGCCGCTGCCTTCCACCGAACCCGCTGCGATCCTCCGCCACCAATACTCCGAGGACTACGACCCCACCCGCCCAGAGCTCCAGACCACCCCCGCCGCCGAAGGTCCGGCCCGCACCATGGCTGACCTCATCAACGCCTGCCTCCACGACGAAATGCGCCGCGACTCCCGCATCGTCGTCTTCGGCGAAGACGTCGCCGACTGTTCGCGCGAGGAATACCTCGAGAACAAGCAGGTCAAAGGCAAGGGTGGAGTCTTCAAGCTCACTGCCGGCCTCCAGTGCGAGTACGGCTCCGAGCGCGCCTTCAATTCTTCGCTCGCTGAAGCCGCCATCGTCGGCCGCGCCGTCGGCATGGCCGTCCACGGCCTCAAGCCCGTCGCCGAAATTCAGTTCTTCGACTACATCTGGCCCGCCATGCATCAGCTCCGCAACGAGCTGCCCCTCATCCGCTGGCGCTCCAACGGAGGCTTCGCCGCTCCCGCCGTCATCCGCGTTCCCATCGGCGGCTATCTCACCGGCGGCGCCATCTATCACTCGCAGTCCGGTGAAAGCCTCTTCACCCACACGCCCGGCATCCGCGTCGTTTTCCCCTCCAATGCTCTCGACGCCAACGGACTGCTCCGCACCGCCATCCGCTGCGACGATCCCGTGCTCTTCTTCGAGCACAAGCGCCTCTATCGCGAATCCTATGGCCGGGCCCCCTATCCCGGCCCCGACTATGCCATCCCCTTCGGCAAAGCCAACATCGTCCGCGAAGGCAAGCACCTCACCGTCATCACCTACGGAGCCATTGTTCCCCGCGCGCTCCAGGCCGCCCAGCGCGCCTCGCGCGAATTAGGCATCGAGACCGAAGTCCTCGACCTCCGCACCCTCAACCCCTACGACTGGGAAGCCATCGCCACCTCCGTCACAAAGACCAGCAAAGTCCTCGTCGCGCATGAAGACATGGTCAGCTGGGGCTACGGCGCGGAAATCGCCGCCCGCATCGGCGAAGAGCTCTTCGATTCGCTCGACGCCCCCGTCCGCCGCCTCGGCGCAATGGACACCTTCGTCGCCTACCAACCCATCGTCGAAGATGCGATCCTTCCCCAACCCGAAGGCATCTTCCAGGCCATCGCCTCCCTGGCAAAGTATTGAGGCGATGCGAACCAGCGGCAGACTCCCATGGTCGTCGTTTACCGGTTGAAGGACAATCCGAAATTCATCGAACAGGTCCAGCGCGCCACCCGGACGACTAAAGAGTTTGGAATCGAGCCGACCGATGGAACGTTCGGTTCCGAGGAGTGGTGGAATCGGATTTCTGCCGGAAAGTTGGTCGTCCATACATTGAGGGGCGAGATTTCTAAGTGCTTCATGGGAAGTATGAACGACTGGCCCATGTTCAAACTCGTCACCGACACGGTGGAAGAGACAAGCTGGACCAGGGAAGCCAATTCGGCGGAGCAGGCCTCTCTTTACCGCGAGGGATGCCGTGCTGAGATCGACTATGTGTGGCAGCGACATCGACCTAAGTCCTGGAGTAAAGGCGCAGAGTTTAAGCAAGTTCTTGAGATTCGTGTTGCTGTCCCCGAGCAGCGTGAAAATCCACGCACATAAAGTCCTGCGCAGCAGGACGGCGGTAGAAGCCCCGGCTTTTAAGCCGGGGAACACCAGCCCCGAAGAAATCGGGGCTTCCAGCCCCGGGGTCGAAGGCGGGCTACTGGCTACAAGCTACCGGCTACAGGCTGTTCCTACTTCTTCACCGCCCCCAAAATCGCCTTCTGATTCCTGAGAATCTCCTTTTGATTCGTCAGAATCGCGTTCAGCGCCTCTTGGTTCTTCTTAATATCAGCCTGATTGGCCACAATCGTCTTCTGGTTGGCAAGAATGCTCTTCTGGTTCTGCAGGATCATCTTCTGGTTCGCAACAACTTCGTCAGCCATAGTTCCTCTCCAGTCTCGTTTAGAAAACGCAGCGCCTATTGTCGCCGAATCCCTCGCCTTCCCACATCAACCTCGGGTGGAAATTCCCCTCCATCGTCCGATGGAGCCGCAACGCCGAACGCTGTACGCTTGTTTTTGCATGCGCGCCATCCAGATCAAAACCGCCTCCACCGATTACCCCGTCTACATCGGCCGCAATCTTTTCCGGCAAATCCCGCGCAAAATCCAGGCACCCGGCAACACTTTCATTCTGACCTCGCCCGAAATCTGGGCCCTCTGGGGCAAAAAATTCCTCGCCGCCTTCCCCCAATCCGCGCAACCCACCGTCCTCTTCCTGCCCGCAGGCGAGCGGTACAAACGCCTCGCCGAAGCCGAAAAGCTGGCCGGCCAACTCGCCAACGCAGGCGCTGACCGCTCCTCGATCCTCATCGCGTTCGGCGGCGGCATCATCGGCGACCTCGGCGGATTCCTCGCCGCCATTTACATGCGTGGCATCGACTACGTCCAGGTCCCGACCACCCTTCTCGCCCAGGTCGACTCCTCCGTCGGCGGCAAAACCGGCGTCAACCTCGCCTCCGGCAAAAACCTCATCGGCAGCTTCCATCATCCGCGCGCCGTCTTCGCTGACATTGAGGTCCTGCAAACCCTTCCCGAACGCGAGCTGCGCGCCGGCCTGTTCGAGAGCATCAAGGCAGGCATCATCCGCGACGCCGCGCTTTTCCGTTTCATGGAGCACAATGCCGCCGCCATCCTGGCCCGCGATCCCGCCGCTCTGGAGCGGGTCGTCGTCGCCTCCGTCCGCATGAAAGCCGGCGTTGTCGCAATCGACGAGCGCGAATCCGGCCTGCGCATGATCCTCAACTACGGCCACACTCTCGGCCACGCCATCGAAGCCGCCACTGGATTCCGCACTCTGCTCCACGGCGAAGCCATCGCCTGGGGCATGCTCGCCGCGCTCCAAATCGCCCTCGCCCGCAACACCGTCGCTCCCGACCAGGCCGAGCGCATCGAGCGCACCATCCTCGCCTACGGACCGCTGCCGCCCTTCCGCGCCACGCGTGCGAAACTCCTCGCCGCCGCCGGTCGCGACAAAAAAAATCGCGCCGGAACCCGGCGCTTCATCCTCCCAAAAGGCATCGGCAACGCGGTCGTCGTCGAAAACGTAACCGAAGCGGAGTTCCTCTCCGCAATTAACTGGCTTCTCGCCCGCGCCGCCAAGCCCAAATAAAAGCCCGGCAGCCAACCCAGCCGCCAGGCTTTTCTAATTCCTAAACTCTAATCCCTAAACTCTCGTTGTCCGTCAGTCGACGGCCAACGACAGCTGGTGCCGCAAATCCGCGCCCCGCACCCAGAAAATCACGTCCGTCGCGATATTCGTCGCATGGTCCGCGATCCGCTCCAGATTCCGCGAAATCAGAATCGCCGGCAGCGCCTGGTCCGCCGTCTCCGGATGCTCCTGGATCACCTTGGTCAGATCGGTAATCGCCACCCGGTTCATGCGGTCGATCTCGTCGTCCATGTCGCGCACCGATTCAGCCACCAGCGCGTCCCCATCCAGCAGGGATTGCACCGCGGTCCGGATCATCACCCCCGCGAAGTCTCCCATGCCGGCGATGTCCACCGGCAGATCGGCCGGATCCTCGTCCAGCAGGTCGAGCGTCCGGATGGCAATGCTGACCGCCATGTCGCCGATCCGCTCCAGATCCCCGTTGATCTTGATCACCGCCAGGATGAACCGCAGATCGATCGCCATAGGCTGTTCACGCGACAGCAACTCGTAAGCCATCTCATCCACTTCGCGCTGCGCCGTGTTGATGGCCGTCTCGTTCTCGCGGACGTACTGGCACAGCGCCTCATCGCGCTGCAGCCACGCGTCTACCGCCGCCTGCACCGCCTGCTGCGACAGCGCCGCCATCGCCAGCAGCTTGTCCTTCAGCTCCGCCAACTGCAATTGAAAATGAATCCGAGGCACTTTTCCCTCCTGCGCGTCTTCGTCCGGTCGCAGGATCGAATCCAGTCCGCACAAAGAACCAATCTTCGTATTGTGCATCCGCACAGATAAATTCTTTGCTAATTCTGCGGCTTTTTCATTACTCCGGTGAGTCGCACCTGCACCGATCCGTTCGACGCGGCCAGTGCATCAACGTAATCGACCGCTGGCGCCGGCGGAAATCCCACCTCCGTCGTATGCAGCGAACCCAGGTGCTACGCGGGTTCTGAACGCGGAACGCCGAACGCTGAACGCCAGGCCTCACCCCAGCCGCCTCTCCGCCTCCTGCGCCGCCTCGTATATCTGGTCGAACGACTCCACCGCGTACAGCACCTTCTGCTCTTCTGACACCAAAAACTTCTGGTCCAGCACCTGATCCAGATTGAA
>JBAVUB010000165.1:0-3165 GCA_049696575.1 Acidobacteriaceae bacterium
TCCGCAACTGGGTCGGGATGACTGACGACGAATCCTTCTATGATGCGGCCGACCGCAACGGCGTCGTCATCTGGCAGGATTTCTGGCTCGCCAATCCGTGGGATGGTCCCAACCCCGACGACAACGACCTCTTCCTTGCCAACGCCCGCGACTATCTCCTCCGCATCCGCAATCATGCCTCGCTCGGGCTCTTCTGCGGTCGCAACGAGGGCTTCCCGCCGCAGCCCATCGACGACGGCCTGCGTTCGCTCGTTGCAGCCATCGAGCCAAACTCCCACTACATCTCCAGCTCCGCCGACGGCCCGGTCAGCGGTCACGGCCCGTATCGCGTCGAGCCGCTCCGCTACTACTTCGACCACGCGCCGGTGAAGTTCCACTCCGAGATGGGCGCGCCCAATGTCCCCGAGATGGAAACCCTCCGCCGCACGATGCCCGAGTCCGCCATGTGGCCGCAGGGCTATCAATGGCCGCTGCACGACTACTTCATCCGCAGCATGTTTCCGGAATTTCATTTCCCGCCCAGCGAAATCGACGCGGAATACGGCGGCGCTACGAACATCTCCGACTGGCTCGAGCTCGCCCAGTTCGTCGACTACAACGCTTATCGCGGCATGTATGAGGGGCAGAGTAAAAACCGCCTCGGCCTGCTCATCTGGATGAGCCATCCTGCGTGGCCCTCCTTGCTGTGGCAGACGTACGACTACTTCTACGACACCGACGCCGGTTACTACGGCGCGAAGAAAGGCGCTGAACCGCTGCACATCCAGTGGAACGCCGCAACGGATGCCGTCGAAGTGGTGAACGACAGTGCCGGCGATCAGACCGGCCTCACCGCCCACGCGGAAGTACTCAACATCGACGGCTCTTTGAAGTGGGAAAAGTCCGCGACCCTCGACAGCAAGGAGGACTCAACCGCAACGCCGATTCAGCTCGAATATCCCGCCGGCCTCTCGAAAACGCACTTCATCCGCCTCAGGCTTACGCAAAACGGCAACGTCATCTCCTCGAATTTCTACCTGCGCGGCCTCACCGAGAACGACTACACAGGCATCCGTACTCTGCCCAACGTCAACGTGACGATGAAGGGCCACATTCGCCATGAGGGCTCGCAGTGGGTGCTCGCTGCCGACCTGCACAATACATCGAAATCGCCGGCGCTCCTGGTCCGCGTCAAAGTCGTCCGCAAGAAGACCGGCGACCTCATCGCCCCCGCCCTCTTCGACGACAACTACATCGCGCTGATGCCGGGCGAGCGCCGCACCATTCACATCCAGATTGAAAACGCCGACACGCGCGGCGAGCGCCCGCGCCTCATCCTGAAAGGATTCAACCTGAACGGCAGCGGCCACAACTGGACCCCCGCCGCAACGGTCGCGGGAGTGCAGCAAGCGGGCGCGGAGGAATAGCCGCGCTACTGCACCTTCACCGTCGTGCTCAGCGGCAGATTCGCCGACGAATCGCCGACCATCAGGCTCACCGGCTCCGCTTCCACGCGCATCGCCCCCGCTTTCGTGTCCCAATACGCCAGCCGCGACGCCGCGAGCGGAATCGCCACCGTCTTCGTCTGCCCGGCGTCCACCGTTACCCGCCGAAATCCCTCCAGCTCTTCGCGCGGCCGCTCCACCTTCGAGCGCAGATGCTTCACATAGAGCTGCACCACCGCGTCGCCAGTCCGGCTGCCTGTATTCGTCACATCCACAGATACAGTTACCGTGCCGTCCTTCGCCAGCTCCGCCGAGCTGGTCTTGAGATTCGCAAGCTTGAACGTTGTATAGCTCAGCCCAAACCCAAACGGATACAGCGGCTCACTCTTGAAATACATATAGGTGTAGCCGTCGCGGATGTTGTAATCCATACTTGGCGGCAGCTGGTCGAGCGACTTCGGCCACGTCTCCACCAGATGCCCGCCCGGGTTGTACTCGCCAAACAACACCTTCGCCAGCGCTGTTCCTTCATCCTGCGAGGCGTGGGTCATATGCAGGATCGCCGGCACATGTTCCTGGCTCCAGTTAATAGCAAAGGGAAAACTCGAAATCAGCATCACCACCGTCTTCGGATTTACCGCAAATACCTGCCGCACCAGTTGTTCCTGCGCCAAATCGATGATCTGCCGATCGCGTCCTTCGCGCCCGTCGCTGGGCACGGTGCAGGGAAGCGTTCCGCCCCCATCCGGTGTGGCCACCCAGTCGTGCGCCATGTCCGGCCCGCAGGTTGGATCGTTCCCCACCACCACCACCGCAACATCGGAATGCCGCGCGGCATTCACCGCCGCATCGCCCAGTTCGTCGGCCGCGTAGTTCACCTTCACATCGGGGCCGACCTCGGCTTTAATCCCCTCCAGCGGCGTCACCTTATAAGGAGGCGTCCCGCCATACCAGTCCCAGTGCACGGAATCCGCCAGCGGCCCGATCACTGCTATCGACTTGATCTTCGCCTTGTCCAGCGGCAGCAGGTCCTTGTCGTTTTTCAGAAGCACCACCGACTCCAGCGCCAGCTTCCTTGAAACATCCTTATCCCGATCCGTATTCCACGGCTCCGGGTCATCCTTAATCTTCGTGTAGGGGACCATCTCCGGTGGATCCAGCAGCCCCAGTTTGATCGCGATCCTGAATTTGTAGCGGAGAACGGCATCAATATCCACCTCGGTCAGTGAACCATCCTTCAGCGCGGCTTTGGTCTCATCCGCATAGCGGTCCAGGAACTGATTCACACCGTTCTTGATGCAAGCGACGACCGCTGCTTCCTGGTTCGGATATAAATGCCGCGGATTGACCAACTGCATCACCGCGCCCCCATCGCTCGACAGCACATCCACGCCCCATTTGTCCTGCACAATGCTTTTCAGAATCGGATTCACCACCATCGGCGTTCCGTTCCACCCGTTGTACGAGGCCATCACCGCCTTCGCGCCGCCCTCCAGACACGCCATGCGGAAGGGAACGGAGTAGTACTCCCAAAACAGCCGCTCATCGAAATCCGACGTCGAGCGATCGCGCTGATTCTCATTTTCATTGGCCAGAAAATGCTTCAGCAGCGGCGACGCCTGCCAGTATTTTGGATCGTTGCCCTCGAGGCCCTTGCTGAACGCAATCGCCATCGTCCCGTTGAAAAACGGATCCTCGCCATACACTTCTTCGCTGCGACCCCAGCGCGGATCGCGCGCCA
>JBAVUB010000166.1:0-4833 GCA_049696575.1 Acidobacteriaceae bacterium
CAGATCTTCAATGTCTGGTACATCTACAACCTGCCTCGGCCGATCCATGGCAATCGGATGCTGGCCACGGCTATCAACGACTGGAAGCTCTCCGGATGGAATACCTATCAGGAGGGGGCGCCTATCCAATCGAATACAGGCGGCAATCTCAACGCGGGCATGCCGGGCGGCAGTTCGACCACGGGACTCTTCACCATGCCCAATGGCCAGATAGCGCAGAGCATGAATACGGCCAGCTGGCTGGGAACGAGCTCGGTCAACGTGCTGATGCCGCTGGTTACCTGTGACCCAACCGCAGGGCTGAAGTCGGGCCAGAAATTCAACCCGAACTGCTTCTCCGCCCCCAGCACCATCGGGAAGGAAGGCAACCTGCAGATGCCGTACATGCACAATCCCGGATATCTGGACAACGACCTTTCGATCTTCAAGAGCTTCCCCACCCGGGAGAGCCAGAGGCTCGAATTGCGTATCCAGGGCCAGAACTTCGTCAACCACCCGAACCCGCAATTCAACCTGGATGGCAATAACGACGATATCCAGGTGGACTTCAGCGCAATTGGGGGTCCGAACACCAATAGCACAGTCACCGGCAAGCCGTTCCATACGGTCGGCCAGCGGTTGATGACCTTCTCAGCGAAGTATTACTTCTAAGAGAGGGTGCAGTGTTGACGAGAAGGGGTGGCGCGAGCCACCCCTTCCTTTCAATTTCTTCAAAGCGACCACGGCCCAAAGAGCGTTCACATTACAGGCTGAGGTCGTTCCATAAGGTCGCAGCCGTCTGCTGCAGTATGCGGCGGCGGTGATGGCAAAGAGAATGAGAATCAAACTTTGTCGCTCCCTGTGACCAGCAGCCAGGAATATTGGCCAACATTGCCGGCAAAATGGACGATTAGTCCAGCGGCTTCCAGCGAAGCTTGCGCTGCGCTGGAAGCAATGCGGTGCGCGAGGGGCGGACCGTGATCCGGTTCGGTATCGGGACGCCAGTCCAGAATGGCGATGCGGCCGCCTGGGTTCAGCAACCGCTGCGCCTCGCCAAGTACCGCAGCATAGTCATCGAATTCGTGCCAAACGTTCGCCATGAAAACCAGGCCGACACAACCTGAGGGAAGGCCCGTGGACGAAGCCTCCCCTTCGGTACACCGCACGTTCTCGACGCCGGCCTCGGCGAGCCTGTTCCGGAGGTGCGCGAGCATTTGGGGAGCAACATCGACGGCAAAGATGAGCCCACTGCGCCCGACGGCAGCGGCCATCGGCACAGCAAAGTATCCGGTGCCGGCGCCGATATCGGCGACGC
Source organism: Acidobacteriaceae bacterium (assembly GCA_049696575.1). GTDB lineage: Bacteria > Acidobacteriota > Terriglobia > Terriglobales > Acidobacteriaceae > Palsa-343. The sequence goes on from JBAVUB010000166.1 coordinate 1,295, forward strand.
TGTCTCCATCGCGCAGATGCAGCGCAGCGATCACTTCATGGGGGGGCAGCCAATTCTTACGCTCGGGATCCTCGAGCAGATGGGCGCGGGCTGGATCGAATCTTCGCTCATGCATAGCGGCGTCTCAGTGGGGTTTCGCGGATTCCGGAGCCGGCTTCGCGGCGGGAATGGGATCTTTCGGGTTGCAGGCGCCATTGCCGGCGCGACAGGACTCCTCAATCATGCGCACACAAATGGGCGACAACTTTCGCAGCCACTGCCGGGGCCCGCAATCCGGTGGCTGGCTCTCGAGCGCCATCCATGCGTTGACCAGGGCAACAGGAAGGAAAACCTGAGCCCCCGGACGTCCCGTTTCCAGGCGCAGCATCTGGCGATAAACCTCGTCCTTGAGCGCATCGGCTGTTCTCCGGGATACCTTCCGTGGTCGCATGCTGATCTGCCTGGGGGCGCCCCCTATCTCCTAAACGACCGCGCAGCGACTTGTGTTACAGGTTCGGGCCAGAATTTTTGAGCCGGAAGTATTCCTCGGTCAGGAGCCGACGCAGAACGGGCCGCGTTTCTTCTTCCGGGCAGACGTCCAGGGCGCGGCAGCGGTCGATGGCCCGCTTCAGATCTTCGATGAACGCCACGCACGCGGGACAGGCCTCGATATGCCGCCGCATGCGCTCGCAGCTTTCCGGCTCCAGCTTGCCATCGAGGTAGTCTGAGAGATTCGCGAAGATCTCGCGGCACTGTGCCGTCCGCTTCACGGACGATTTCCTGCGCTGCCGGTGCTCGGGAACTCCGCGCAGCAGCATCGCCATTTCCTGTCGTACGAGGAGCCTCGCCCTATGCAGCCTGACGCGCACGGTACCGGGCTGGATGGACAGGATCCTCGCGACTAACTCAGTGTCCAGATCTTCCATATCGTGCAGGACCAGGACGATCCTGTACTGAGGCGGCAGGGCCAGAACAGCCCGATGCAGGAGGTTGTGGTCCTGGCGTTCGAGCGCCTGCTGCTCAGGACCGGCGGAAGGATCGGCGAGCAGCAGAGATTCCAGTTCGGCATCGTCGGGCAGGAGTTGCTGGAGGGCAATGGTCTTCCGCCAGGTCGCGGTTCTGCGTCCCTGCCAGCAGCGATTCTTCGCCGCTGTGTAGAGCCACGCGGAAAGCGCGCGGGGATCATGGAGCTTCGCGAGGTGGGGCAAGGACCGCATGAGTACGTCCTGGGCGGTATCTTCAGCATCTTCGCGATGCCCGCAAACCCGGATGCCAAAAGACAGGACAGTGCGCTGGAGCAGCTTGAGGGCGCGCTCCACACCCGGCGGATCGCCCTTTCGCAGCAACACGATTGCTTCTTCGAGTTCTGAACGCATGCTCAGCAATCTGCGCCAACGACCCAACGCCGGTGGCCGTGACTGCAGCGCGAAAACGAAATCGCGAATCTATGCACTCCCATTGGGGAATCAACGGTCGCGATCGGGGGTTTCCGTCTCCAGCGAAGACGATCCCTGCGCTACACTAACATGTTTCGTTTCGGTCGAGAAATCGATGTCAGTTCATGAGAGGGGCCTGAGAAGCGGCGCCTCTCGATCGCACTTACTTTGCCTTCAGTGTTACTTGCCGTTACTTATTCGTTCAGATCACGATGAGTCTCGCTTTGCGATGATCCTGCGATTTTCCAGCGCGGAAGCTGTTGCGCTTGCTCATTCGGCGCGGCAGGGAGACAATGCCGCTGTCTTCCCATTTCCAGTCGAGGTGCAATGAAGAGGTTATTAGAAACGGAGCCACCGGTCATGAAGAAAGCCGTCTATGGAATTCTTTGCCTTATGATTCCCGCATTATTCGCCGCAGCGCAGGGGACGAGCAGCGCGGGGCTGCCGCCGATTATCGATCGCGAGCTGATTTTCGGGAATCCGGAGATCGCAGCGGCGCAGATATCGCCGGACGGCCGCTACATCGCATTCCTGAAGCCGTGGAAGGACACGCGCAACATCTATGTGAAGGCGGTGGATGAGCAATTCAGCTCGGCGCGGCTGCTGACGACGGAGACGAAGCGCCCGGTGGCGGGCTATCTGTGGACGCGGGACAGCAAATTCATCATTTACGCGAAGGATCACGACGGAGACGAGAACTTCAATGTGTATGCGGTCGGTCCGGCGGCGCAACCCGCGGCGGGAGCAGATGCTCCGGCGTCGCGCGACCTGACGGGACTGAAGGGCGTGCGCGTGGAACTGGTCGATGTGCCGAAGAGCGATCCGGACATTGTCTACATCGGGCTGAACGACCGGGACAAGGCGTGGCACGATCTCTACCGGCTGCGGATTTCGACGGGCGAGAAGACGCTGGTGCGGAAGAATACGGAGCGGATCTCGGGGTGGGTTTTCGATGTGAAAGGCAATCTGCGGCTGGCGACGCGGAGCGCGGACAACGGCGACACCGAGATTTTGCGAGTGGATGCGGACAGCTTCACGAAGATTTATTCGTGCTCGGTGTTTGAGACGTGCGCCCCGCTGCACTTTTTGCCGGATGGGTCGCGCGCTTATATCGAGACGAACAAGGGCACGAATCTGATCTCGCTGGCGCTGCTGGATCCGGCCACGGGGCAGACGCAGATGGTGGAGTCGGATCCGGAGAACAAGGTTGACTTCGGGGGAGCGATGTTCTCCGAAGCGACGGACGAGTTGGTGGGGACTTCGTACTACTACGACCGGGAGAAGCGGCTGTTCCGCGATAAGCATTTCGGGGCGGATTACAAATGGCTGGAGAAGAAGCTGCCGGGCATGGAAATCAGCATGGACTCGCGGACGCGCGATGAGCAGGTGTGGCTGGTGACGGCATCGAGTGATACGGAGCCAGGGCAGACGCTGCTCTTCGACCGGAAGACGCACAAGCTCACGCCGCAATATAAGGTTCGGGAGAAGCTGCCGCGCCAGGATCTGGCGGCGATGACATCGGTGATGTACGCGTCATCAGATGGGCTGGAGATTCCGGCGTATCTGACGCTGCCGAAGGGCGTGGATGCTAAGAATTTGCCGGCGCTGGTGTTTCCGCATGGCGGGCCGTGGGGGCGCGATGTGTGGGGCTACAACTCGCTGGCGCAGTTTCTGGCGAACCGCGGGTATGCGGTGCTGATGCCGAATTTTCGCGGGTCGACGGGTTATGGGCGGAAGTTTCTGGACGCGGGGAATCTGGAGTGGGGCCGCAAGATGCAGGACGACCTGACGTGGGGCGTGAAGTATATGGTTGCGCAGGGCATCGCCGATCCGAAACGGGTAGGGATTATGGGTGGATCGTACGGCGGCTACGCGACGCTGGCCGGCGTTACGTTTACACCGGATGTGTACGCGGCGGCGGTGGACATTGTGGGGCCGTCGAATCTGATCACGCTGCTGGATGCGATTCCGCCGTACTGGGAAGCGGCTCGGAAAGTGATGTACGAGCGGATGGGGAATCCGACCACGCCGGAGGGAAAAACGCTGCTGGAGGCGGAGTCGCCGATCCACTCCGCGAACAAGATCAGGACGCCGCTGCTGGTGGCGCAGGGGGCGAACGATCCG
>JBAVUB010000167.1:0-3629 GCA_049696575.1 Acidobacteriaceae bacterium
AAGTAACACCCGGTCGTCCCAAAACGGGAACCTTCACCGCGCCCCCCTAAGCAACAAACTTGGGTTGGCCAGGTTCACCCCACAGCAAGTAGCGAAAGCTCCTGGCCACTAAAAGTCAAGGTCCTCGACCCCTCCCTCCCACCCCGAAGTAACACCCGGTCGTCCCAAAACGGGAACCTTCATCGACGACCCCGGCCCCCTGCTTTACGGCTTGGCCTGCGCCGGCACTGAACTTAGCGAGGGACACCTCGAATGACTCGGCCCGGTTTTGGCAGACCTGGGAAGCGCGCAAAGCGCGCCCGGCTTTTCTATCCGCTATCCGCTATCCGCTATCCGCTTTTCAGCTCCCGGCTCCCAGCTACAGCCTGCACTTCATCATCAAACAAGTAATGTCGTCATGCTGCGGAGCCAGCGCCACAAACCGATCCACATCCGCGAATAGCTGTTCCAGCATTACCTGCGGAGTCAGATTCACGCCCCACCGCAGCATCACCAGCAGCCGCTCCTCGCCGTACTGCAGCTGCCCAGCATTCTCCGCCTCCACCACGCCATCGGTGAACGCCACCAGCCAGTCCCCCGCTTCCAGCGTCACCTCGCCCGACGCGTACGGAGCCGCATCCATCACTCCCAGCGGCATCCCGCCCACATCCAGCCGCTCCACCGCGCCACTCCGCCGCAGCACAATCGGATTGTTGTGCCCCGCATTCACATACGTCAGCCGGCGCGTCGCCGGATCGAACTCCGCGATCAACGCCGTCGTAAACCGCCGCCCGTTCTGGCTGTTGCTGCACGCATACCGATTGATCCGCGCCACCAGTTCCGTCAGCGGTCCCGGTGTGTCGCTCAGCGTTTTCAGGCTTGCCTGAAACGTCGCCATCAGCATCGCCGCAGGCACGCTCTTCCCCGCCACATCCGCCACAGCAATAAGGAACGTCTTCTTCTCCTCCGGCCCCGGCCGCGCAAACACATCGTAATAATCCCCCGCCACCGTGTTCGCAGGCCGCGTCGCGAACGCAATCTCCACCCCCGGCACCGGCGGCGCCTGCGCCGGCAGAAGCCACGCCTGAATCTCTTTCGCAATTTGCAGATCGCGCTTCATCACCACGCGATCCCCCACCTCCATCATCAGCAGCCCGAACATCAGCACCCCGCCGATCAGCCGCGTCCACCCGGTGTCGATCTCCCCCGACCCCGTCTTCGTGTGCCAGTTCCAGTCCGCCGTCGGCAGCAGCAACAGCACCAGAGCCAGCAACAGCAACACGCGCCGTGCCGGCGTCAGCTTTTCGATGAACGCCCAGAAAACCTGCTTCGCCACCTGGAGTGCATGCCGCCCGTGCGAGACACCTGCCCCCGGTGTCGTATCTACTTCCTGCGAATAGAGCCGGTAGCTCGTCCGCGCATCCGCGCGAAACTGCCCCCACAGCTCGTTCATCTGCATGCCCTGGGTCACCCGCTGCCAGAACCGGTCCACGCGCGCGCCCACCGTCTGCCCCGTTCTCGGATTCCGCGCCGCACGCGCCATCGCCCCATCCTCATCAGGAATGCATCGTCCTGATCAGAATACGCAATCGAAGCCGCACAGTTCGCTCACGCGCCGGGGTGCCCCACATCCCTGCAGTCGGGGATGTGGGACGCGCGCGAAGCGCGCCGCTTTTCGTTCCCGGCTCCCGGCTCCCCGCTGCCTTCACACTTCCTTCACACAACCCTCCTACATTGTCCTGTGAAGGAGCTGACTCCCATGCCCCAGGATCTCGCCACGCTGAACGACCTGCAGCAGGAATACAAAGAGGCCGTCGACGAGTGGATCGCCACCATCCGCGAAGAAGAAGCGCTCGCCTCCGTCGATCACTCCGTCGCCGAAATCGACAGATGGGAGAACGCCGGCTTCGTCGAAGATGCTGCCCGCAACCGCGCCAAAGCCGCAAAAAAAGCCTACGAAGACGCCCTGCGAGAAAAATTCTTCAGCTTCTAGCGCCGCCCGCCGGGTGCCCCACAGCCTGGCCTGACCGAGCGCAGCGAGTCGAATGGCTCCCTGCCGTCGCAGACGTGGGAATCGCGCAGAGCGCGACGCCTTTCTATCCGCTGTCCCCTGTCCGCTATCCGCCAGCTACCGGCTATTCCCTACTCCCGATTCCCTGTTCCCTGCTCTTCCTCACTCCGCACTCGTCGGATCGATCATCCTCCGCACCTGCGACACCCGATTCGCCGGAAACCCGCCCATCTCCGCATGCTTCCGCACCGCCGCCTCATCCGGCGCAATGTACACGCAATAAATCTTGTCGTCCGTCACGAAGCTCTCCACCCACTGCACCTGCGGCCCCAATTCCCGCAGCACCCCGCACGACTTCTGCGCAACCCCCTGCAGCTGCTCCGGCGTCAGCTTCCCCGCTCCTGGAATCTCCCGCTCGATCACAAACTTTGGCATCTGGCTTTCCTCTCCTCGGTAAATTGAATCCGCCTCTTCCTCTCACCACTCCTCACCTCCGGCTGATCCCATCGAGTGTATGATGCCCGCGCGGCCCAGCGGCCAAAATTGTCGGGTGCCCCACATCCCTGCAGTCCGGGATGTGGGAATCGCGCGACGCTTTTCTATCCGCTATCCGCTATCCGCTTTTTAACTACCAGCAGACCGCTGACCGCCCGCCACCGTACGCGGCAGCAAAAATCCCGCCGCAATCAGCCACACAAATCCAGGAAACCGCGTCAGCGGAATCAGAATCACCGCCTTCGGAAACAGAAGTGCCAGCCAGCTCAGCTCCCCCACCAGCCCCAGCACAATCCCCAGCACCGTCACCCACCGCGGCAGCAGCTTCATCAACAACGCCGGAATCGAGATCCCCGCCATCAGTAATCCCAGCGGCGCCGAAAATCCAGGCCCCCCAAACGCAAATCCGAAATAGTAGAGCGCCTCGGTCACCGCGGCATCCTGCGCCACCCCATGCTGCGCCATCGCCCACAGCGAAAACGCCGACGCGAACATGCCGAACGCCGTCGCGAAGCCCCCAAACAGCGCGATGTTCACCCCCGCCGCCCGCACCCCCAGAAAACGCATCTGGTTCACCATCGTCGCCGTAAACAGCCCCAGCACGATCGCCGATCCAAAGTGAAAGAACGCGCACAGCATCACCGCGTGCGGCTGCGTCGCAAAGTACGCGGCGATCGTGCTCACCGGCTCCCATGGCGCGGGAAAATGCGGCCTCCCGCCGAAACCCATCGCAAAATACAGCCCCGTGCAGAACAAAATCGTGTAAATCGTCGCCAGCATCCCCGCTGGCGGACCCTGATGCCGCATGCGCGGCGCCGCAACCGCTGCACTCGATGTACTCATAGAAAATCCTCCTGAACCATTCTTGTCGTTCTCAGTAAGAATCGTTCTATCATAGAATGATTCTTCCATGCAATAATCGATGCATGAAATCCGCCCGGCCCAAAGAAAGTTCCGGCCCACCCCCCGGCCGCGCCTTCGGCCCCGCTTTTCTCCTCGCCCAGCTCGGCAGTCACGCCGCTCACAAATTCGCAGAGCACCTCGCCAGGCTCAAACTCGCCCCCGCCCATGCAGGCATCCTCCACATCCTCGCCGCCAACCCCGGCCTCACCCAGCAGGCCCTCGCCGCCCGCCTCGGCATGGT
>JBAVUB010000168.1:0-1930 GCA_049696575.1 Acidobacteriaceae bacterium
GCGGAACGCCGAACGCTGTTCTTCGGATTGTGCTTTTCCTATCCGCTATCCGCTATCCGCTGTCCGCTCTTCTTCCGTTGTCGATTCAGTACCCCCGCCTACCAATATGATTCCAAACGACCAAAAATCAGCCCCCCAGGGGGGTCCCCCCCTCCCCCAAAACGAAAGTACTCAAAAACCCCGCCCCGCCAGCCCCCAGCCGCTCCCTCTTTTGTCCCTCGATGAAGCGTCCACCCGCTACTTCGCAAGCGCCACAGAGCCTGCCCTGAGCGACCGAGTCGAACGGGCCTCCACTGAGTCCGAAATTCCCGCCTCCCCATCGCCGAACGCCCACCTGCACCCTGTACCCTGCACCCTGCCTTTACCTCTCCCCCGCAGCAAACTCCGTCCACGGACCCGCCTTCATGTCGCGCAGAATCGGCGTCTCCCAGGAGTATTCCGGGTGAGCGGCCAGAAACGGCTTCGCGAGGAAGTCTTCGCCGCACGGGTGCCCCGCGTGCGCAATCATCGTCATCTTCTCGGCAAGGTCGCTCGAAGTGACTTTGCCCTGCACCGCGCCGAAGGGATTGTACGGACCCATATCCCACTGCGGCACGCCTTCCTTCGCCGTGTCCACATGCCCGCAGAGGGACCGCTGGTCGGCATTCTGCTGGTGGGTGAACACGTCCTCGTGGTCGCCGAGAAACTTCTCGGCTAACTCGACGTCGATTTGCCCCTTGCTGGCCTTCATCTCTTCTTCCCAGCGCGCATGACGAGCATTCGCCGAAGCGGAAAGGTCGCTGGCGTTCCAGCCCTCGGTCTCATCCTTAATCAGGGAAGCGTCGCGGGGGAAGTTGGAGCTGACGAAGTAGCCGTCTTTGCTGCGCCACATCGGCGTGTGCTTCAGGCCGAGCTCGAGGTAGGCTATCTCGCCCGTCTTGCGATCGCCGATCAGCCAGTCGTTGGCATAACCGCCGTTGTCGCCTTCGATCATGGTGGCAGCGTAGTCGTCAATCGAGTCGGCGTATTGCAATGCTTTCCGGGAGCGCACGAATTCCGGAATGCCGTCGGGATTCCAGCCTTCGAAACGGCTGATGGTGGTTTCGGTGATCATGATGCCGGCGTCGTTGAGGCCGAAGTCGTCGTTGGAGGTGATCATGCCCGGAACGCCGTCCTGCAGAATGCGATGGCCATGCGTCGGCTTGACGTCGAACATGATCGTCCACCGCGAGCCTTCCGCGTACGACGACCAGTTGTTGTGAGCAATCACGATCTTGCCGTCTTTGGTGTAACTGCCCGTAGCAATGAACGCCGAGCAGTTGCCCGGAGCGTGAATGCTGGGAGCGTTGAGCGCATGACTCTGCTTGTCGAGCCAGGGAACGTAGTACTCGGCCAGTTCCATGGTGCCGTTGAGGGCCACGATGTCCCAGACGTCGATTTTGATGCCGCGAGCCTGAGCTCCTGCGGCAATGCCTTTGAGTTCGGCCTGATACTCCTGGTCGATGTGTGGCCAGAACATTTTCCGCGATGCCTCACGGAAAAATTGCCAGTCCCGCCTGGTCATGTGGATGTCTTCGACCTTGTAGACGTGCAGAGCATCGGCGATTTGGGGGCCGAGGAGGTAGCCGTGCTGGAACCCGATCTGCTCCGGAGTGCCTTCCAGATGGACGTAGGTCCATCCGCCGCGATGGAACGTGTATGCGCTGGCGAGACGTGGGTCTTTGGAGTCGGGAGCGGAAGCAGCGTCGGTGGTGCGGGATTTGGGTGCAGCCAAAGCAGGAAGGGTGAGAATCAGGACCGCGGCGGTTACGAATGCAGGGATGGGACGACGCATGGGTTCGGGGCCTCTCCTCAGGATTAGGAGAACGATACAACAAGGCGGGTCGGGAGGGTGCAACGGTCCTCGGCTTGCACGACCCCTTGCTTACCGAGGGGAGATCGGGATATGATC
>JBAVUB010000169.1:0-8107 GCA_049696575.1 Acidobacteriaceae bacterium
AAGATGGGCATCACCATGCCCGAAGGCGTCGCCCCCGAGCGCGTCCTCGAATCCGTAGCCCGCATCCTCCGCGGCATACGTCGATAAACCCCGCAGAATCTGCGCCCCCAACCCCAAACCTGCGACCCCGCGCCCTCGCATGCATCTAAAACAGAAGGGCGATCTCTACCCATCCTGCGGTACACTGAATGGGCAGAGGCTTTCCCCAGGAGATTTCCATTCATGGCTACCAGCACCGTTACGACCACTACGCCCACGCCCGAAGCAATTCCCGCGCCGAAGACCACGCCCGTCCGGCTGACCGATAGCGCTGTGAGCAAGGTCCGCGAGATCATGGCCACCCAGGATCCGCTCCCCGCCGGTCTGCGCATCGGCGTCGTCGGTGGCGGCTGCTCCGGCTTCCAGTACTCCATGTCCTTCGAGAACCAGTCCGGCATGATGGACAAGGTTTATGACTTCAACGGCCTCAAGGTCTTTGTCGACGCGACCTCGCTCATGTACCTCAACGGCTGCGTCGTCGACTACGTAGAGACCATCGAAGCCGCTGGCTTCAAGTTCGAGAATCCCACCGTCAAGAGCACCTGCGGCTGCGGCTCGTCCTTCAACGTCTAAGTAATCTTCTGACGACGGCCCCGCCTCGAAGATCAGACTCCGTTTCGATGGGGCACGGCGTTTGCAGCCTGCAGGAAAAAGTGTCTGGAAAATCGTACTGTGTCAGGGCACGAGTTTACTCGTGCCGATAGAGCCGCAATAAGAAATGGGGCCTTAGCCCCCTGAGGTTTCTCATCTGAGTTAGAAAGGCCCGCCATCGCGGGCCTTTTTTATTGCTGCGGAACGGTAGGATCAGTCGGCCCAGGCGGCGTGGGATTCGGATTTTGAGGTATCTGCCCTGGCGTAGTTTGCAAGGGCCCATTTCCAGGCGTACTGGTCGGATTCATCCCGTTCGGCGCCCCGCCTCCCGACAGCCCACTCAGCGCCTGCGCCTGCTCTTCGGTCGGATCGTAATTGAATTCCCACTTGTTGTACCGCGTTTGCAGCTTGTAATCGACCAGCGAAGGCTTGTCTACCGGCAGCGTAAATCCCACAATCGGGCCGCCTCCGCCAAACGTCGTCGCCGATGTTCCTGTCCCACTCGTTCCATTCGGCGAACCCATCGGCGAACCGAAGCCCGATGTCGGCGAAGGCTGCCCGAACGTCGACGAGATCCCGTTCTGCGAACCTTGGTTCGGACTCGTCGGTCCAAATCCGGTTCCCGCCGAGTTACCTGCCAAAGCGTTTGCGCCCGATGTGTCGCCGCTCGCAATCGGAACCCCATTCGCATCCGTCGTCGTCGTCGGCGCTGCTGCGTACATCGAACCCGCCCCCGCCATCGCCCCTGCCATCATCAACGGCTGCCCAAAGAATCCCAGCGGCCGCACGTGCGCCTGCCCAAACAGCACCGGCTTCCAGTCGTCCTTCCCCGTTTCCGGATCGGTGTACTTCTTCCGCAAAAATCGCATCTGATTCGTCTCCACCAGCTGATCGATCGACGTTGGGTACGATCCGAATTTCTGGTAGTACAGCTTGAGAGCGCGCTTGTATTGCTCTCCGCGATGGATCGTCTCCAGATCCTTGTCCCGCTGAATCGACCGCGCCATCTTCGGCGCCGCAATGGCCAGACCGATCAGCAGGATCACCGTCATGAAGATCACCGCCAGCAGTATGTAGCCCGCTTCGTTCTCGAATTCCTCTCGCCGATTCTTCATATCCCAACCATCCCAGCTGTTTTTCCTCTGCGTCTCTGTGGTGAAAGTCTCAGCTCTGCGTCAGCGCCAGCGTTTGCGTGTTGTTATAAAGCAGATCGGTCACCTGAATCGAAAGCGGCGTGATCTTCACCACCTTATAGTGGTGATCCACCACGTCCCCCTCCGTCGCGATGAAAACATCGTCCCCGTGCAGTATGAATGCCTTCCGCGCTCCGCCCGCTGCCTCATACCCAAAAAACTTCAGGTCGATCGGCGGCGGAGGCGGTGGTCCCTGCGCGATCTGCGGCTGCATCACCTGCTGTGGCCGAATCGGTCCCTTCACTTGCTCGATCTTCGGCGGCTCCGATACGAGAGAGAAAATATTTCGCCCGATCCCGTTGTATTCCAGCGCCTCCGCTCCCGCCATCACCTCCGGATGCAGCGTCGGATCCAGCTTCTCCAGCGGCGGAAGTTTCTCGGCCGCCCGTCCGCCCTCGTTCCTCGAACTCGCCTGCGGTGCCGTCGCCGGCTCGGTGTGCGCGGTAGTCGTCGGAACTGGCGCGGGACTGCCCCCTCCGAACATCGACTTCGCGAAATATGCCACCGCACCCACCATCACCACCGCCAGCACCGACAGGATCACCACGTTCCGCTTGTTGTCGAGGCCACTCCTCATTGGGGCCCCTCCTTCGGTGTCGTGCCCGCAGCCCCGCCCGGCCCCGCATTCGGCGCCGCCTGCAGAACGGTCTCCGTAATCGCCGGCGGCAGATCCGTCGCCCCGCCCCGAATGTACGTCCGCAGCTGCATGCGCAGATTCACCAGACCACCCTGCTGCCCCGTCAGCGTCACCCGGTCGATGATGAAGAAAACATGATCCTGATCCCGCTCGATTCCGTTGATGAACCGCATCAGGTCGGTGTACTGCCCGCTCAATCCAGCGTCAATGTGCACCTCCGTCAACCCGCCTGCAGCCGCCGGATTCGGCGCGTAGGCCGCCCGCAACAGCCGTACCTGATTCTTCGTAGCCAGCGCACCCAGCTGCGCGTAAACCGTCGAATAGTTCGGCGAAATTCGCGCGTCATAAAACTTCTGCGCATCTTCGTTCGCCGCGTCCACTTTCTTCGGCAGATTATTCAGGTGCCGCATCTGCGACTCCAGCTGCCCCAGCCGCGCCTCTTCCTGCACAAACGCGCTCGTCTGATTCGAACGCACCGCCCGCCACGCCAGCGCAAAACGCACCCCAATGAAAATATCCGCCGCCACCACTACGGCCAGCACAAAAAAATGCAGATTCAGTTTTGTAAACACCCCGCCGCGGTTCATGGAGTCGATGCCCCCTCCATGACAGCGGACCCCTTGCCCGTCTTAGCCTTCTTGCCCTGACCGCTCGTGTCCAGAGGCAGCGGCCGGAAATCGGCGAGGACGTCGAAGTTCACCAGGTTATTCGTGCTCATGCTCTGCATATTCGCCTGGCTTCCCGGCGCCGTTGCCAGCGTCTCCGACGCCAGCCGCGGCGACACAAAGTGTCTCGACTTTTCAAGGTTCCGCACCAGATCCAGCGCCCGCTCGCGCTCACCCGTTACCCGCAGCCGGATCGTTACGTGCCCATCCGCCGTCACGATCGGATCCAGGCTCAGCACCTGCACTCCCGTCGGCAGCACTGTCTCCAGATCGGTCATCGTCGCCGTCCACGAGAACGCCTTCTGCTGGAACAGCCCATTCAGGAATTCCGACTGCTCCAGGATTCCCGCGTCCTTCGGCTGCCGCATCATCACCTGGTAATCCCGCTGCTGGCCCTCCAGCGCCCGCACGCGATTCTCCACGCGTGCCACATCCGCCTGCGCGATTTGTGCCTGGCTCCATTCGCTCCGGTAGAGATACCACAGCGCCCCGCCCACCAGCGCGAGGATCACGATCCACGTGCGCAGCCGGCTGTAAATCGGCCGCAGCTCGATATAAGGATGGCTCGCGAGATTGACGGCAATCTTCATTAGGTCGCCAATGCTCCCGCTACGCCCGCCGTTACCCCAGCCGGAATACTCGTCAGCGCCGTTTCCATCTCCGGCGCACCCAGGTCCACCATCCGTGGCGCCGGCTCTACCAGCGCTGCCCACCTCGACTGCGCCGCCACGCCCGCACCGCCCACTCCGGCGTAATACATGGTCGAGGGCAGCCTCTGCAGCGTGTCTTCATACCACGCCAGCGCCGTGATCACCGCCTGCGCCATCTCTTCTTCCCGCGCCATCGCTTCCGCCGGCAGATCCATCGACCGGTGCAGCAGCATTTCATCGCCATGCGTAATCGCCGTGGTTACAGATGTCCCCGTGTGATTCACCATCAGCACCGCGCCTTCATCTCCCACCGCCGCAGCCGCGGCCAGCGTGCTCGGCAGCACCGTGCCCGGGTCGTATCCGGCCGCCCGCACCACGCTCTCGTACTCTTCCAGAACATCGCCCGGCATCACCGTCACCAGCACGTTGAGCTGCCCGTTCTTCTGTGTCATCACCTGGTAGCTCACCGCCGCGCCTTCCACGTCGAACGGCACCATCTTCCGCAGTCGGAACCGCACCACCGGCAGCGCCTCGTTTCGTCTCGACGGCAGCGCATCGAAATCCAGCAGCAGCACCCGCGCCGCCGCATCCGGAACCACCAGCGTGACTGCTTCGCTCCTTGCGTTGATGTCGCCCAGAGCCGACTCGAGCGCCGACGTCACCGCATGCGCGTCCGCCAGGTTCGGCACCTTCAGCCCCGGCGCCACCGCTCCCTGTGCCAACGGCGAAAACGACACCACCATCTCGCCGCGCCGTTTCCCGGCCCGCGCCGCAACCACTCCTTCCGGCCGGATCTCGCATGCCACCTTCGGCCGCATCCCCGCCACCGGTTTGAATATGTCTTCCAGAGCCACTATCGCGATGCCTCGATGAATGTCACCTTATTAATTTCCTTCAGCGTCGTCAGCCCGCGCCGCACCCGGTCCAGCGCGCTCTCACGCAAAAAGTGCATGCCCTCCTGCTGAGCCAGCTTGCGCACCTCGGAACTCGGCTTCTTCTCCAAAATGATTTCCCTGATCGGGTCCGTCAAATCCAGCAGCTCGTGAATCGCCGTCCGTCCCCGATACCCCGTCCCCGCACACTCGATACAGCCTCGCCCCTCGCGAAATGGAAAATTCCTCCACTCCGCCGGATCGAGCCCGCTCAGTTGCAGTGCCTCCTCGTCGTACCGCACCTCCTGCACGCAATACTCGCAGATGGTGCGCACCAGCCGCTGCGCCAGAATGCAGTTCAGCGCCGACACAAAGTTGTACGCCTCCACCCCCATGTTCAGGAACCGCCCCAGCACGTCGACCACGTTGTTCGCATGCACCGTCGTGAACACCAGGTGGCCGGTCAGCGCCGAGTTGATCGCGATCTGCGCCGTTTCCTGGTCGCGGATCTCGCCCACCAGAATCTTGTCCGGATCGTGCCGCAGAATCGACCGCAGCCCGCGCGCGAACGTCAGCCCCTTCTTTTCGTTCACCGGAATCTGCGTGATCCCGCGAATCTGATACTCGACCGGATCCTCGATCGTGATGATCTTGTCCTCGTCGCTCTTAATCTCGTTCAGTGCCGCATAGAGCGTCGTCGTCTTGCCCGAGCCCGTCGGTCCCGTCACCAGCACCATGCCGTACGGTTCCCGAATGTAGCGCCGGAACCGCTTCAGATCGTCGTCCGCAAAGCCCACCACGTCCAGCGTCAGCTTGCGGAATTTCTCGCTCATCGACTCCTTGTCCAGCACGCGCAGCACGGCATTCTCGCCGTGCACCGTCGGCATGATCGAAACGCGAAAATCGATCAGGCGCTTCTTGTATCGCACCCGGAAGCGTCCGTCCTGCGGCACGCGTCGCTCCGCGATATCCAGCTCGCTCATCACCTTGATGCGCGACAGAATCGTCGTGTGGTGCTCCCGCGCAATCGGCGCCATCGCTGGCTGCAGCACGCCGTCGATGCGGTACTTGATCAGCACCGAATCGTCATACGTCTCGATGTGAATGTCCGAAGCCCGCCGCTCCAGCGCCGTGAAGATCGTCGTGTCCACCAGCCGGATAATCGGGCTGATGTCCTCTTCCGACGTGAGCTTCTCAATCGAAATATTCTCGTCGGAGTCCTCGCTCGACGTCAGCACGTCGAACGTCAGCCCCTCTGACGCCTCGTCCAGCACCCGCTGGCTCTGCTCCGTCTTCTTCAGCAGATCGGTGATCTGCGACAGCGTCGCCACCCGCGTCACAATCCGCTGCCCCAGCAAGCCGCTGATTTCGTCCAGCATCATCAGCTTGCTCGGATCGCTCACCGCGATCACCAGCCGGTCCTCTTCCTGCTCCAGCGGCACAAAGTTGTAGCGGAACATCATGTCCACCGGCACGCTCCGCAGCACCTCGTGCCGGATGCGGAAATTGCGCAGATCGACAAATTCCGAGCGATACCGCCGCGCCAGCGCCTGCGCCTGCGTTGTCTCGTCCTGCTCGGTCGGCAATACGATAGGGGGAGCCTGAGACATCTTCAATACCTCGGATAACTTCTGTTTCTATTCCCTGGGCCGATCATGGCTACCCTCCCAGGTTTGTCGAGTTCCCCATCGAAATGATGGGCAGGTACAGCGAAATCAAAATAATCACTACCACCACGCCCATCACGATCAGGATCGCCGGCTCAATCAGTGCCAGAGCCGCCGTCAGCGCGGCCTGTACATCGTCCTCAAAGAATTCCGCCACCGAATTCAGCATCTGCGGCAACGCGCCCGTCGACTCGCCCACCTCGATCATCTCCGTCGAAAGTTCCGGGAACACCCTCGTCTCATCCAGGCTCTTCGCCAGGCTCTTGCCCTCGCGTACCGTTGAAACTGACGAAAAGATCGCCTTGCTGATTCGCTTGCTCGTAATCGACCGTGCCGCTGTCTCCAGCGACGGCACCAGCGGAATGCCCCCGCTCAACAGCGTCGACAGCGTGCGCGCGAACATCGCCACCTGGTACTTCAGCCAGATCTTCCCGAAAATCGGCAGGCGAATCCGAATGCTGTCGATCCGCTCCGCTCCCGCATCGCTCCGGCTCCATCGCCATGCCAGATATCCGATCAGCGCCACAACCGGCAAGATATAGAGAATGTAGTGCTGCGCCCCTTTGCCCAGCGCCAGCATCGCCAGCGTCATCGCAGGCAGCTTCGTCCCAATCTGGTCGTACAGCTTCGCGAACTGCGGCACCACAAACGTGATCAGGAAAATGAACAGCGCGCACACCAGCGTGATCAGCAGCGCCGGATAGATCAGCGACGCCGTCAGCTTCTTCCGGAAGGCCAGCGAAATCCGCTGGAACGACAAATACCGTCCCAGCACCTCTTCCAGATTCCCTGATCGCTCCCCGGCCAGCAGGGTCGTCGTATACATCAGCGGAAATCCGCCCTGCGCCTCGAACGCCGACGAAATCGGCTCCCCCGTTCGCACCCGTGCCGCCACATTCTGCAGCTGTCCAGCAAAATTCGCGTTTCTCTGCGACTTCGCCAGCATCTCCAGCGACCCCAGAATCGGCAGCCCCGCGCGAATCAGCGTCAGAAATTGCTGGTTAAAGATCAGAAATGTTTCGAGCTTCGTCTTCCGTGCGCCGCCCGTCAGCCCCCGCGGCTTCACCGAGTAGACGTAGTACCCCGCCTGCGCGAAGCGCGTGCGCAGCTCGTCGGCCGTCGCCGCCGACTGCACCTGCTCCTGCACGTGGCCTCGCTCGTCGGCCAGCCTGATGACAAATTCAGCCATGGAATTGCCCGGCGATGACCCGGAATAGCCCGGTCCGGCCAGGGGATGCCTCACTCAAGCGTAGCAGTTTCCAGAACCACGGCGCTTGCAGCGCAGCCGCTCAGGGACTAGACGCGCCCGAACCCCAAAATGCTCACTTATGAAGGTCGTCCAGGTTGATTTTTCCGATTCGTCCGCCTGGCCCCACCACAAAAGGCAGGCTCAGCGCGTTCCAGTTCCCGTCGTCCAGCGGCTTCCACGTCCGGCCCCCGTTATAGCTCACGTCCGACCCGTTCGCCCCCACCGCAATCCACCCGTTCATTTCCGCGTCCCATGCCACCGCCGACCGGTACCCATGCGGCGGCTTTTCCGACGCCGTCCACTTCACCCCATCCGGAGTCCACGCCGCCGTCCCGTCCGTTACATCCGGCTTGGCATAATCCCCGCCCACCGCGACTCCCGCCTTCACCGTCTCATCCCACCAGATCACACGCAGCGAAAATACCCCCGCCGACGCGCTCCCGCCAGCCATCGGCAACAGCTTGCGCTGGAAATTCCATATGTTCAGGCATGCCGGATCCGGAGCAGGGCTCCCGTCCCGATCGCAGCTGCTCTCTCCCTCGTA